>NZ_JBQHTM010000044.1:0-30523 GCF_052065695.1 Intestinimonas sp. HCP28S3_D6 | reverse complement strand
CCCCCCCCCCCCCCCCCCCCCCCCCGCCCCCCGCCCCCCCCCCCCCCCCCCCCCCCGTTTTCTGTGGGGCGGTTTTGGAACTGTTTTTGTGGGGCGTCGATGATCCGTCCATAAGCCTTCCCCTGGGGGGTCTGACTGTCCGGTGGACAGTCAGGGCAAATCATAATATCTTCCTCGGCCCGTGCTGTCGCCGCAGGCGACTGATGGGAGGAAAGGCTGGTTGATGTCCGGCGTATCCCCTCATCCGGCGGCTGACGCCGCCACCTTCCCCTCAGGGGAAGGCTATGCACCACCCACGCCGCAGCAACGGCAATCCCAGGCAGCGCCACCACGTCCCGACACCCACCCGCGCAGGCGGCGAAAAAATTGTGGATAGGACCACGGCTTTTCCCTGTTCCACCGGCGGAGTCACCTGTGGACGGTGCCGGTGCTCTATGGGGGCGTAAAGACGGGCCGCCGGATTCCTATTTGGAGCCACTCAACCCACACGGGAGCCCCTTTTTCTTTGGATTCCAAAAACCGTTCTTTTTCCAGCAGGGAAGCGAAACGGGTTTTGAGCCGTCTCTCCCGTCCTTCTGCGTAGCAGAAAGATAAAGAAACGAGATGTTAAGCCACGCCGCAAGGCTCCCCCTTAAGGAAGAAGTCATTTCTTCTGACGATCCACCGGACAGTCAGCCCCCCAAGGGAAGTGACTATCAGCCGCCTGAAAACAAAAAAAGACCTTCCGTGGGGAAGGTCTTTTTTCATGTTCAGTGTTCCGCCCGGTCGGTGCGGAAGAGGGCGCCCAAAAACTTTACCATGAGGGGGAAGTAGGTGCCGATAAAGACCAGGGTGGAGAAGAGGGCAAAGGCGGGCTTTTTCTTCCGTGGGATGGCCAGGCCCAGCAGGGTCCCCAGGGACAGCAGGCACAGCTTCAATGCGGCCACGTCCTCCAGGTCCAGCTCCCGGACCATGAGGCGGCCGGCGGCGATCCACTTTTTCACCATCAGAGACACTCCTTTCCCGAT
Source organism: Intestinimonas sp. HCP28S3_D6 (assembly GCF_052065695.1). NCBI lineage: Bacteria > Bacillati > Bacillota > Clostridia > Eubacteriales > Intestinimonas > Intestinimonas sp. HCP28S3_D6. The sequence goes on along the minus strand of NZ_JBQHTM010000044.1, from coordinate 29,516 downwards.
TCCAGCGCCAGCAGGGCGCCCTTGAGGTCCAGCCCCCCGGCGTAGCCGGTGAGGGCACCGTTCTTTCCCACCACCCGGTGGCAGGGGATGAAAATGGGCAGAGGGTTCACATGGTTGGCCTGACCCACCGCCCGGACGGCCTTGGGCCCTCCCACAGCGGCGGCAATCTCGCCGTAGGTGCGGGTCTCCCCGTAGGGGATGGCCCGCAAGGCAGCCCACACCGAGCGCTGAAAGTCCGTCCCCGCCGGGTCCAGAGGCAGGTCAAAGGCCCGCCGTGCCCCGGAAAAATATTCCTGCAGCTCTTCTCGGGCGGCCCGGAGCAGAGGGGTCTCCTCCCCCCTTCCCCCACGGTCCGGCAGGGTGCCGGGGAGCCAGAGCCGGGTGAGGGCGGCCTCCCCCGCCAGGGCCATGGGCCCGAAGGGGGTCTCGAAGCGGAGCCAGGCCATCAGTCATACCGACGGATGACGGCCACCACCTTGCCCAGGAGCTGGGCGCCGTCGCCGTCGATGGGCTCATACTCCGGGTTTTCCGGCATGAGCCAGACGTGGCCGTCTCTTCTGCGGAGGGTTTTGACGGTGGCCTCATCCTCGAAAAGGGCCACCACGATATCGCCGTTGCGGAAGGACTCCTGCTGGTGGACCACCACGTAGTCCCCGGGCAGGATGCCGGCGTAGAGCATGGACTCGCCCCGGACCCGGAGGGCGAAGTGCTCCCCGGAGAGGCGGCCGGTGTCGAAGGTGAGGTAGTCCTCGATGTTCTCCTGGGCCAGGATGGGGGCGCCGGCGGCCACGTCGCCCACCACGGGGACCTGGTTTTTGGGGGGCTCGGGGGTGCGGCGGCGCTCCGGGGCGGGAAAGCCCCCCGCCACAGTGATGGCCCGGGTCTTGCCCTCGGCCTTGGTAATGATGCCGGCCTCCTCCAGGCCCTTGAGGTGAAAGTGGACGGTGGAGGGGGATTTCAGGCCCACATACTCGCCGATCTCACGCACAGAGGGGGGATAGCCGTGGTCCTGCTGAAAGGAGACGATGAACTGGTAGATCTGCCGCTGTTTCTCCGTCAGACCCTTCATGGGCGGTCCCTCCTTTTTTGTAGGTAAGGTTATGTTATCATAGCATGCACAAAAAGTCAAACAAGCGTTCTAAGATATTTGGCAGGCAGCGTTCACAGAAAATTCATTGACAATACAACAGTTAGGGTCTATTCTATGTAAGCATGCTAAAGATAAACCGGCTAACTAATTTGGAGGTGGGGATGTGTGCCAGAGTAGAGCGGACAGCGATTTGCCGGGCATCACCTTCCAGGCGGTGGCCCGGGCCCGGAAGCAGCTCATGCTGGCGGAGCTGGCGGGGCGGGGCCTGGGAGACCTGGGCAATCCGCTGCTGCTGTTTTTGCTGAAGGACCGGGAGGGGCAGGTCTCCTCCCAGAAGGTGCTCTCCGACGCGCTGCGGGTGTCGCCGGCGTCGGTGGCGGTGTCCCTCAAGTCGCTGGAACGGGGCGGCTATGTGGAGAAGCTGCCCGGTGAGGCCGACCAGCGGCGAAAGATGGTGCGGCTCACCGACAAGGGACGAGAGGCGCTGGAGACCTGCTTTTCGATCTTCCAGGAGGTGGACCGGCAGATGCTGGACGGCTTCACCCCGGAGGAGATGGAGCAGGTCCGGGCCTTCCAGCTGCGGATGCTGCACAACCTGAGAGAATCTCTGCCTACGGAAAGGATGGACTGTTCATGCTGAAAAAACTCTTTCCCTATATGGGGGGGTATAAGCGCCTTGCGCTCATCACTCCCCTGCTGATGATCCTGGAGGTGGCCTGTGAGCTGGCCCTGCCCCGGTTCATGGCCAACATCGTGGATGTGGGCATCGTCCAGGACGACCTCAACTATATTCTGAAGATGGGCGGCATCATGCTGGTGCTGGCCCTGTGCAGTATGACCTGCGGTATGCTGGGCGCCAAGTTCGCCGCCATCGTGGGTCAGGGCTTCGGCGCCAACCTGCGCCGGGGCATCTACAACAAGGTCCAGGACTTCTCCTTCGCCGACATCGACCGGTTCTCCTCGGCCTCCCTCATCACCCGCATCACCAACGACGTCAACGCCATCCAGATGATGGTGACCATGGCCCTGCGGATGCTGGTCCGGGCGCCGGTGATGCTGGTGGCGGCCCTGGCGGTGGCCATCAGCATCAACGCCGAGCTGGCGGTGGTCATGCTGGTGACCATCCCCCTGCTGGTCATCGCCATCGGCATCCTGATGAGCATGTGCAACCGGCTCTTCCAGATCCTCCAGAAGCGCATCGACGCCCTCAACGGCACCATCCAGGAGAACCTGGTGGCCATCCGGGTGGTGAAGGCCTTCGTCCGGGAGGGCTATGAAAAGACCAAGTTCAAACACTCCAACGACGCCCTCACCAAGGCCACCATCAACGTGGATATGCGGGTCATCGCCATGATCCCCATCATGATGATGGCCATGAACGGCGCCACCGCCGCGGTCCTGTACCTGGGCGGCGGCCAGGTCATCGGCGGCGAGATGCTCATCGGCGACCTCTCCTCCTTCATCACCTACATTTTCCAGATCCTCATGAGCGTCATGATGCTGGGTATGAGCTTCCTCCAGCTCTCCCGGTCCATCGCCTGCGCCCGCCGTATCAACGAGGTGCTGGAGACGGAGCCCTCCATCGAGGACGGTCCCCTCACCCCCGCTGAGCTCCCCGAGGCCAAGGGCCGGGTGGAGTTCCAGAACGTGGACTTCAAGTACGACGCCGGCGGCACCGGTGAGAACGTGCTCAGCGGCATCGACCTCACCATCCGGCCCGGCGAGTTCATCGCCGTGGTGGGCGGCACCGGCACCGGCAAATCCTCCCTGGTCAATCTGATCCCCCGGTTCTACGACGTGTCCGGCGGCGCGGTGCTGCTGGACGGGGTGGACGTGCGGGACTACCCCCTGGAGGAGCTCCGCAAGCGCATCGGCATGGTGCTCCAGAACAACGTCCTCTTTACCGGCACCATCCGGGAAAACCTCCTGTGGGGCCGGGCCGACGCCACCGAGGAGGAGATGATCCAGGCCGCCAAGAACGCCCAGGCCTATGACTTCGTCATGGCCTTCCCCGACGGCTTCGACACCCAGATGGCCCAGGGCGGCACCAACGTCTCCGGCGGCCAGAAGCAGCGGCTGTGTATCGCCCGGGCCATGCTCCGCCACCCGGCGGTCCTCATCCTGGACGACTCCACCTCCGCCGTGGACACCGCCACCGACGCCAAGATCCGCCAGTCCTTCAAGGAGAACCTGGCGGGCACCACCGTCATCATCATCGCCCAGCGGATCTCCTCCGTCATGTCCGCCGACCGCATCCTGGTGCTGGACGACGGCAAGATCGCCGACATGGGCACCCATGACGAGCTCATGGCCCGGTGCGGCATCTATCAGGAGATCTACCAGTCTCAGCAGGAAGGGGTGCAGGAATAATGGCCCAGCAGAATCAGCACAACATGCCCGGCCCCGGCGGCCGGGGCGCCCGGGGCGGCTTCCAGAAGCCCAAGAACCTGGGCAAGACCATCGCCCGGCTCATGGGCTACCTGGCCCAGAAGAAGTGGCCCCTCCTGATCGTTCTGGTCTGCCTCCTGGGGTCGGTCTTTACCAACATCGCCGGCTCCAGCTTCATCAACCTGGTCATCATCAACAACATCGCCGGGGGCGTCTACACCTCCCCCGCCGGCCTGGCCGCCGACGTGGCCAAGCTCCTGGTCATCTACGCCGTGGGCTGGGTGTGCACCTATGCCCAGTCGGGCATCATGGTCCAGCTGGCCCAGCGGGGCACCAACCGCATGCGCAAGGAGCTCTTTGACCACCTCCAGACCCTGCCCCTCTCCTACTTCGACCAGCACCCCCACGGCGAGCTCATGAGCCGCTTCACCAACGACGCCGACAACGTCCAGCTGGCCCTGGAGCAGAGCGTGGTCTCCCTCTTCTCCAGCGTCCTGATGTTCGTGGGCATCGTGGTGGTCATGCTCACGGTGAGCCCCCTCCTCTTCCTGGTGTCGGTGTTCACCCTGGGCGCCACCTTCCTGGTGTTCAAGATGTTCGGCGGCCGGTCCCGGCGCTACTACCAGAAGCAGCAGGCCGACCTGGGCGCCGTCAACGGCAACATCCAGGAGACCATCGAGGGGCTGAAGGTGGTCAAGGCCTTCACCCACGAGGAGGCGGCCAAGGACCTCTTCAACTCCCTCAACGAGAGCTACCGCTCCTCCGCCACGGCGGCCAACTTCTACTCCACCGCCATCATGCCCATCGCCATGAACATCATGAACGTGGGCTACGCCCTCACCGCCGCCTTCGGTGGCGTCCTGTCCATCGTCATGGGCCTGCCCCTGGGCTCCTTCACCCTCTACCTCAACTACTGCCGCCAGGTGGGCCAGCCCATGAACCAGATCTCCCAGCAGCTCACCACCATCCTCTCCGCCCTGGCCGGCGCCGAGCGGATTTTTGAGTGCATGGATGAGAAGAGCGAGGTGGACGAGGGCTTCGTCACCCTGGTGCCTGTGGTCCGGGACGAGCAGGGCCGCATGGTACCCGCCGCCGCCGGCGCCCACGTCCACGACTGGGCCTGGAAGGTACCCGACAACAACCGCTTCGTCCTCACCCGTGCGGTGAAGGACGAGAACGACCAGCTGGTGGAGTGCCCCGAGGGCACTGAGGGCGCCATGTGGGCCTGGAAATACCCCAATGAGGGCGACCCGGCGTTTGGCCTCCACCGCATCCGGGGCGACGTCCAGCGGGAGGAGGGCTACGTCCTGGCCCAGCTCACCGGCGCAGTGCGGCTGAGCCACGTGGACTTCTCCTACGTCCCCGGCAAGCAGATCCTTCACGACGTGACGGTGTTCGCCAACCCCGGCCAGAAGATCGCCTTCGTGGGCTCCACCGGCGCGGGCAAGACCACCATCACCAACCTGGTCAACCGGTTCTATGAGATCCAGGACGGCGTCATCACCTATGGCGGCATCGACGTGAAGGCCATCAAAAAGGACGACCTGCGCCGCTCTCTGGGCGCGGTGCTCCAGGATACCCACCTCTTCACCGGCACCGTCATGGACAACATCCGCTACGGCCGTCTGGAGGCCAGCGATGACGACTGCATCGAGGCCGCCAAGATCGCCGGGGCCGACTCCTTCATCCGGCGTCTGCCCCAGGGCTACCAGACCATGGTCACCGGGGATGGCGCCAACCTGTCCCAGGGCCAGCGGCAGCTGCTGGGCATCGCCCGGGCCGCCGTGGCCGACCCGCCGGTGATGATCCTGGACGAGGCCACCTCCTCCATCGACACCCGCACCGAGCGCATCATTCAGAAGGGCATGGACGCCCTCATGGAGGGCCGGACCGTCTTCGTCATCGCCCACCGGCTGAGCACGGTGCGCAACTCCAACGCCATCATGGTGCTGGAGGGCGGGCGCATCATCGAGCGGGGCGACCACGACGACCTCATCGCCCAGAAGGGCCGGTATTATCAGCTCTACACCGGCGGCGCCGAGCTGGAGTAACAGGAATGAAAAACCTTCCCCTTTCCAGGGGGTAGGGGCGGCTATCAGCCGCCCGCCGCGGCAGCATGGTATCCCCTTTGTGTGGGGCGCGACGACCCCGGCGCGCCAAACCACCCACGATTCTCTCTTGCTTATGGGGTTACGGCCTCCGGCGGGCCCCTTTCTGAATGACCAGAAAGGGGCGAAAGAGTCAGTCAAGGAGGGGGATTTCGATTTCCCCCTCCTTGACAATCCACCCCTTGAAACGACCAAGCAGAGGGGGGCTGCGGCCCCCCTATTGGAAGTACCCCCCGGAGCTCTTCTATTGCTATGCTGTCTGCACCGTCGGCTTACTTCGTAACGCCGCCGGTGCCCGGTGCACAGAGGGTAACCCGATTTCCAAAACGCAAAAAGGAGCCGTCCCTGCATAGCAGGGGCGGATCCTTTTGTGTGTTTAGTCCTCCCAGAGGGTGACTACGGTGCCGGTGGCCAGATAGTGGAGGCGGTCCCCCAGAATGGGGACCAGGAGGTCAAAGGCGGGACGGCCGGTGCAGTGGCCGGTCCAGATCTCCCGGACGTCCAGGGCCAGCAGCCGCTCCCCTAGGGCCTGGGCCTTTTCGGGCCGGACGCCCAAGGTGGTGGCGCCGCCGGAGCCCATGAGGTGGAAGCCGCCGAAGAAGGCCCGGACCGATTTCCCGGGGAAGGCGGCCTTCACCTCCTCTACCACCGTGTCTGCCCCGGCGTGGGAACAGCTGCTGAACACGGCCAGCTCCTCCCCGTGGACCACCACCATGGTCTGCTCGTGGGCGAAGTCGTCGGGATGGAGGCCGTCGGGCCCCTGGCGGTACATGGCCACCTTTTCCCCCCGCTTCTCCAGGCCGGGGGTGGTGTGGGGCAGGAGCCACACCCCGGGGTGGATCTCCGTTGGGTCTGTGATGAAGCGGAGCCGCTCCCGCTGCTCCCGCAGGGCCGTGGGCACCCCCAGATACTTCCGCTCCCCGTCCTTGCGGACCTGCCAGCTCTCCTCCACCGCCTGGGGCCGCAGGTAGAGGGGGGCATGGCCGTTGCAGGCGAAGAAGGCGGGAAAGCCGCCGGAGTGGTCATAGTGGCCGTGGGAGAGGACGGCGGCGTCGGCTTTGGACAGGTCCACCCCCAGACCGGGGGCGTTTTCCAGCCCGGCGGCGGAGGCCCCGGCGTCCAGCAGGCAGCGCCACCCGTTCTGCTCGATGAAAAGGGACAGGCCGTGCTCACAGCGCAGGTAGGCGTCGGGGGTGGTATTTTCAATCAGCGCAGTGACTTTCATCCCAAAGCACTCCTTTCACGGGGGGAGGACCATGATCCGGCGCCCCCTCATCCGGTCGCTTTCCGCCCGGCAATTGCTTCGTCACCGGGCACAGGGGTTCGATTCCCTTCAGCACCCAAAGGATTAAAGATCAAAGTTCTTTTTGGTCCTTTTTTTTCAAGAAAAAGGACAAGAAAAAGAATCAGGACTTTTTCTTCAGCTTGGTCTTGTTGCCCTTCTCGTCCATGACGTAGGTGTTGTCCAGGTGGGCGGTGAGGCTGGCGCGGATGGCGGCCCGGTACTCGGCCCGCAGGCCCTCCCGCTCGGCCTCCTCCTCCAGGGTGAGGCCGTCGGCCTTGGCCTTCCGGGCCAGCTCGTTGATGCGGTCGATCTTGTGCTGCTCCATGGGGCAGTCCTCCTTTATAAATAGCGTTCCATGACGATCATGATGCGGCCCTTCTTGGAGGTGCCGGACACCTCCGTGAGCACGCACTTGCCCAGACCCCGGCAGCTGAGCACGTCTCCGGCCTCCACTACCCGGTCGGGCTTGTCGCACTCCCGGCCGTTGAGGGTGAGCTTCCCCGACGAAATGAGGGAGGCCATCTTGCTCCGGGAGAGGGAGAAGCCGGTGGCGGCCACGGCGTCCAGCCGCAGGGCGGCCACCGTGTCCCGGATGGTCTTGGTCTTCTGCTCCAGGGGCTGGAGCTCGGCCAGGGGGCAGGCCGTCACCTTCACCCTGGCCCGGCCCACCTGGTCTAATTGGGTGAGGAGCACGTGCTCCACCTCCCGCAGCAGGAGGACCTGACAGACCCCCTCCCCCACCAGCAGGTCGCCGATCTTCTCCCGGGTGAGGCCCAGGCCCAGAATGGCCCCCAGGTAGTCCCGGTGGGTCAATTTTTCGCCCCCGGAGGGGGTGAGGGTGAGGGCGGTGATGGGGGCATCCTCGCTGGCGGTGAAGTCCTCCGGCTCCATCCAGTCGGGCAGGAAGGCCACCAGCTTCCGCTCGGCCTTCTCCCAGCCGCCCCAGAAGAGGTGGGCCGGGTGGCCGCAGGCGGCGATGAGCCGCTCCGCCGCCTCCTGCTGGGCCAGGGTGAGGAAGAAGGTGTGGGCGGGGACGGAGCGGTTTTGGGTGAACTCCAGCTTGTCCATCACCCGGGCCAGCACCAGCCGTTCGTCGGCGTCGGCGGAGAGCCTGGTGAGGAGCTCCGTCTTATTCATCGGCCTTCACCACGTCGGCAAAGGAGCCGCCGATGAGGCCAACCAGGGCGTCGGGGGAGAGCTCTACCTGGCGGCCGATCTTGCCGGCGCTCACCAGGATGGCGGCGTGGTCCTGGGCGGTGGCGTCCACCACCGTCTTGAACCGCTTCTTCATGCCGATGGGGGAGCAGCCGCCCCGGACGTAGCCGGTGAGGGGGGTGAGCTCCTTGACGTGGATCATTTCGATGGACTTCTCCCTCACGGTCTTGGCCGCCTTTTTGAGGTCCAGCTCGGCCAGGACGGGCACCACAAAGACGTAGTTGGCCTTGGAGGCCCCCCGGGTCACCAGGGTTTTGTAGACCTCCCCCGGGTCCCGGCCGATGAGGGCGGCCACGGTGGCGCCGTCCACCGCCTCCCCCTCGTTGTGGGGGTAGCTGTGGGGGGTATAGGGGATCTTCTTCTGGTCTAAAACGCGCATGACGTTGGTCTTTTCTTCTGACATAGGAATGCTCCTTTGCTGTTAAAGGGTAATATTTTGATTGGAAATCACATTGAGTATAGAATTGGGGGCGTCTGGAGACGGGGGAGACGGTTCAAAACCCGTTTCTTTTTCCCTGCTGGAAAAAGAACGGTTTTTGGAATCCAAAGAAAAAGGGGGTTCCAAGGGGGTTGAGTGGCTCCAAATAGGAATCCGGCGGCCCGGCTTTACGCCCCCATTGTGCACCGGCACCGTCCACAGGTGACTCCGCCGGTGGAACAGGGAAAAGCCGTGGTCCTATCCACAATTTTTTCGCCGCCTGCGTGAGTGGGTGTCGGAACGTGGTGGCGCTGACTGGTATTACCTTTGTTGCGACGCAGCGTCGTTTGACGGGCACCGGCGGCGTTACGGAGTAAGCCGACGGTGCAAATAATGTGGAAAATAGAAGAGCCCCAGGGGGTACATCCAATAGGGGGGCCGCAGCCCCCCTGTGTTTGGTCGTTTCAAGGGGTGAATTGTCAAGGAGGGGGAAATCGAAATCCCCCTCCTTGACTGACTCTTTCGCCCCTTTCTGGTCATTCAGAAAGGGGCCCGCCGGAGGCCGTTCCTCCATCAGAGTGGGATTAAGGCTGCCTGCCCGGTCCGGCTCACGAAACGGACTGCTGTGCCCGCCAAAGGGCGGCATACTCGCCGTTCTTGTCCATGAGCTCCTGATGGGTACCCTCCTCGGCAATGTGGTTGTCGTCAATGACGATGATCCGCCCGGCGGAGCGGATGGTGGAGAGCCGGTGGGCGATGATGAGGGTGGTGCGGCCCTTGGCCAGCTCGTCGAAGGCGGACTGGATCTTGTGCTCGGTGACGGAGTCCAGGGCGGAGGTGGCCTCGTCCAAGATGAGGATGGCGGGGTCCTTGAGGAAGATGCGGGCGATGCTCACCCGCTGCTTCTGGCCGCCGGAGAGCATGACGCCCCGCTCCCCCACGTAGGTCTGGAAGCCGTCGGGCATCTCCATGATATCGTCGTAGATCTCCGCCTTTTTGGCGGCCTCCGCCACCTCCTCGGCGGTGGCGTCGGGGCGGCCGTAGGCGATGTTGTCATAGATGGTGCCGGCGAAGAGAAAGACGTCCTGCTGGACGATGCCGATGTGCTCACGCAGGTCGTGCTGCTTCAGGTCCCGGACGTCCCGGCCGTCGATGCGGATGGCCCCATCGGTGACGTCGTAGAACCGGGGGATGAGCTGGCAGAGGGTGGACTTGCCGCCGCCGGAGGGGCCCACCACCGCCACCGTCTCCCCGGGCTTGACGTGGAGGGAGACGTGGGAGAGGACGTCCTCGCCGTCGCTCTCATAGCGGAAGGTGACGTCGTCCACCTGGATGTCGCCGGTAACGTGGTCCACGCTCTGGGCGTCGGGGGCGTCGGTGATGTCGGGCTCCAGGCGCATGAGCTCCACAAAGCGCTTGAAGCCGGCCATGCCCTGCATGAACTGCTCCACGAAGGCGGAGAGCTTGCGGATGGGGGTGATGAAGGTGGTGACGTAGAGGGAGAAGGTGAGGATGTCGATGTAGTCCATGCTCCCCTTCATGAGGAAGAAGCCGCCGGCGGCAATGACCAGCACGGGCATGATGCCCATGGCCAGCTCCATGCCGGAGTGGTAGGTGGCCATGGCCTGGTAATAGCCCCGCTTGGCGCTGCGGAACTGGTTGTTGGAGCTTTCAAACTTGGTGATCTCGGCGGTTTCGTTGGCGAAGGCCTTGGCGGTGCGCATGCCGGAGAGGGAGGACTCCAGCTCGCCGTTGATGCCGGCCAGCTTCTTCTTCACCTCCAGGGAGGCCTGGCTCATCCGCCGGCGCTGGAAGATGGTAAAGATAAGGAAGAGGGGCACCACGGCAAAGACGATGAGGGCCAGCTCCCAGCGGATGGTGAGCATGATGCAAAAAGCCCCCAGCAGGGTGACGGTGGAGATGAAGAGGTCCTCGGGGCCGTGGTGGGCAAGCTCCGTGATCTCGAAGAGGTCGCCGGTGACCCGACTCATGAGCTGGCCGGTGCGGTTCTTGTCGTAGAAGGAGAAGGACAGGTCCTGCATGTGGGAGAAGAGGTCGGAGCGGATGTCGGCCTCGATGCGCACGCCCAGCAGGTGTCCCCAGTAGGTGACGATATAGGTGAAGAGGGCCTTGAGGAGGTAGGCCGCCACCAGGGCGGCCATCACCAGGAAGAAGGTGCGGTAGAGACCCTGGGGGAGGGTGGTCTCCAGCACCTGGCGGGTCACCGTGGGGAACATCAGGTCCACCAGGCAGATGCCCAGGGCGCAGGCCATGTCCAGCAGGAAGATGGCCAGGTGTGGCTTGTAGTAGGAGGTGAAAATGCGCAGGTAGCCGCTGCGCCGCATCTGTTCAGGGGTCATATATGCCGTCCTCTCTCGCGTATCTTTTCCTTTAAAGGTAAGAATCAGTATATGCCCGTTTTCGGGATTTTGTCAACCTCGCCGCCCTTTACAGGGAGAGCCGGGTCATATATAATAAACTCCGTATGAAAATGAGGGCGGAGGATCGGAGAAATGGAGTTTATTGGAAACTTTTTCGTGGTGGCCAGTCAGGTGGTCACCCTGTTTTTGCTTATGGGCGTGGGCTTCGTCATGGCCCAGCTGGGCAAGCTCCACACCGACGGCGTCTCCCAGATGTCTACCCTGGTCCTCTATGTGGTCACTCCCTGCCTGATGATCAACGCCTTTGAGGTGGACCGTGTGCCCGGCATGGTGGAGACCCTGGGGGTCTTTTTTGTGGTGTACGCCGCCTCCACCCTGCTGGGGATGGCGGTGGCCCAGCTTTGCTTCCGGGACGAGGAGCCCGACCGGAAGGCCCCCCTCCGCTTCGGCATGACCTATGGCAACAACGGCTTTATGGGCCTCCCCCTGGTCTACGCCATTCTGGGCCAGGAGGCCATGATCTTCGGGGTGGTCTCCGCCGTGGCCTTCAACTTCCTGCTGTGGACCCAGGGCGCCAAGACCATGGGCGGCAAGGTGGGCCCCCGGGCCATCCTCATCAATCCCGCCACCGTGGGCACCGTCATCGGCGGCTTTCTTTTCTTCTCCGGCCTGCGGCTCCCCGCCATGGTGGACAACGCCGTGAGCTTTATGGCCGACCTCAATACCCCTCTGGCCATGGTGGTCATCGGCGCCCAGATGGCGGGGGCCGACCTGAAGGTGAGCTTCACCAGCCGGAAGCTCTACGGCGCAGCGGCGGTGCGGCTGCTCATCGCCCCCCTCATCCCTCTGGTGCTGCTCATCCCCCTCCACCTGCCCGCCATGTCCTACTGCGCCTGCGTCATTTTGTGTGCCGTGCCCACCGCGGGAGCCACCGGCATGTTTGCCCAGCGCTTCGGCCGGGACACCGCCACCGCCGCCCAGCTGGTCACCCTCACCACCCTGCTCTCGGTCATCACCCTGCCCCTCTTTGCCGTGGCTGCCCAGACGATTTCAGGCCTGGTTTAAGGCTTTCAGGAGGTATTTTATGTCCGCCAAGGAAGAATTCATTGAGATCTACACCGCCAACATCCACCGGGAGGGGGCCGACGCCCTGCTGGACTACCTGGAGCACAAGTCGGACTTCTTCACCTCCCCCGCCTCGGCCAAGTACCACGGGGCCTACGAGGGGGGGCTGTGCGACCACAGCGTCAACGTCTATCACTGTCTCACGGAGTACCTGGCCCGGGAGCGGGTGCAGGAGCTCTACGGGGTGGAGGTACCCGCCGAGAGCGTGGCGGTGGCGGCGCTGCTCCACGACCTGTGCAAGATCGGCTGTTACCGCCAGGGGACCCGGAACGTGAAGGGGCCGGACGGCAAGTGGCAGGCGGTGCCCACCTTTTATTATGAGGATAAGCTGCCCTACGGCCACGGAGAGAAGTCGGTGTACATCATCTCCGGCTTCATGAAGCTCAAGCGGGAGGAGGCCATGGCCATCCGGTGGCACATGGGCTTTTCCGGGGAGGAGGACAAGCGGCTGGTGGGCCAGGCGTTTCAGCAGTACCCCCTGGCCTTCGCCCTGAGCGTGGCCGATATGGAGGCCACCTACTTTTTGGAGAACGAGGAACCCAACTGACCCGGCGGGGCCGGGAGACACGGAAAGGAGCTGCTGCGCGGTGCGCAAGGAAAAACGGGAAAATGATCTGGGCCGGGACCCGGTAGGGAAGCTGCTGTTCCGGCTGGCGGTGCCCACGGTGACGGCCCAGCTGGTCAACGCCCTCTATAATATCGTGGACCGGATGTACATCGGCCACATCGAGGTGGTGGGCGACCTGGCCCTCACCGGACTGGGCATCTGCTTCCCGGTGCTGATGTTCGTCTCCGCCCTCTCGGCCCTGGTGGGCATGGGCGGCGGCTCCCGGGCGGTGGTGCGCATGGGCTCCGGGGACCAGGAGGGGGCCAATGCCGTCCTGGGCAGCTGCGCCACTCTGTTGGTCATCCTGTCGGTGATCTTCACCCTGGTGTTCCAGGGCATCAAGGAGCCCATGCTCTACCTCTTCGGCGCCACCGACAACACCATCGGCTACGCCCTGGACTACCTCACCATCTACCTCTGGGGCACCATCTTTGTGGAGCTCTCCCTGGGCCTCAACTTCTTCATCACCGCCCAGGGCTTCTCCACCGTGGGCATGGCCACAGTGCTCATCGGCGCCGTCATCAACATCGTGCTGGACCCGGTGTTCATCTTCGGCTTCGGCATGGGGGTGAAGGGCGCCGCCCTCGCCACTATCACCGCTCAGGGAGTGTCAGCGGTGTGGGTGGTGTGCTTCCTGCTGGGCAAGCGCACCAAGCTGCGGCTCCAGCGGCGGTTTGCCCGGCTCAACTGGAAGGTGCTCTCGCCGGTGCTGGCCCTGGGCATCTCCCCCTTCATCATGCAGTCCACCGAGAGTCTAGTGAACATCGCCTTCAACTCCTCCCTGAAGGCCTACGGCGGCGACCCGGCGGTGGGAGCCATGACCATCTGCTCCTCCATCATGCAGGTGTTCTACCTCCTCTTCCAGGGTCTCTCCCAGGGGGCCCAGCCCATCGTGGGCTATAACTACGGCGCCGGCAACCTGGACCGGGTGAAGAAGGCCTTCCGCCTCCTCTTCATCTGCGCCCTCACCTTCAGCACTCTCTCCTGTCTGGCCATCGAGATCTTCCCCGGCATGTTCGTGGCCATGTTCAACGACAAGCCGGAGCTGGTGGAGATCGCCCTGTGGACCCTGCGGGTCTACGCCGCCGGCATGTTCATGCTGGGCATCCAGAACTCCTGCCAGCAGACCTTTGTGGCCCTGGGTCAGGCCAAGATCTCCCTCTTCCTGGCCCTGCTGCGGAAGATCATTCTGCTCATTCCCCTCATCTTTATCCTGCCCCAATTCCTGGAGAACAAGGTGCTGGCCGTCTTCCTGGCCGAGCCCTCCGCCGACATCCTGGCCGCCATCGTCACCGGCAGCCTCTTCTTCTGGCGGTTCCCCAAGCTCCTCCGTGCCCGGGAGGCGGAGCTGAAGCAGCAGACCCAGTTCGCAAAATGACGCAAAACCGCCCCGCGCTCTGCCGTTTGGCAGTACGTGGGGCGGTTTTTGTCTTTTTATCCTGGGGCGCACCGAACCATGAACCATTTTGTGATGTGTAAGGACGGGAGAGACGGCTCAAAACCCGTTTCGCTTCCCTGCTGGAAAAAGAACGGTTTTTGGAATCCAAAGAAAAAGGGGCTCCGGAATGGGTTGAGTGGTCCCAAATAGGAATCCGGCGGCCCGGCTTTACGCCCCCATAGAGGTCCAGCCCCGTCTACGGTAGACTACGCCGGCGGAACAGGGACAAGCTGTGGTCCTATCCAACATTTTTTCGCCGCCTGCGTGGGTGGGGACTGCGGCGTGGTGGCGCTGCCTGTATGACCTCTATTGTGGAGTGGGGCTCCGTCTCTATCCCCTATTCCCTCTTCCTTTTATTTGTGGGGCGCGACGACTCGGCGCGCCAAACAAATAGCGTAGTGCCGGGGCACTGGTTGAGCCCTACTCGTGACCGTACCCATGGCCCTGTCCGTGGTGGCCACCGGCACCCTGACCGGCGGAGGTGGTCTCTCCGGCGGTCTGGCTCTGGCCGCTGCCCTGGCCGTAGCCCTGCCCGCTCCCCTGCTGGCCCTGGCCATAGCCGTGGCCCTCACAGGCGTCGATGCACTGCTGGATCTCCCCCATGGTCATCTCCCCGGCCTCATCCTGGGTGACGGTGGGGTCCAGGGCGGAGAGGGCCAGGTAGGCCCGGTACTTGCCCAGGGAGAGCCCGGCGTCCCGGGCGGCCTGGGCGGTCTCCGGGTCCAGGGCGTAGCAGGTGAGGCCGGCCGCCCCGCCGTCGGAGAGGAGCCGCTCACAGTGGCCGCTGTCGGCGGAGACGGTGACGGTGGCCCCGTCGGTCTCGGAGAGGGCGTCGGAGAGGGCGGCGGCGGCCTGGGTCCAGTCGTGGTGGAGGACGGGGGTGGCGTCCACCAGGGCTTGGGCGGCCTCATCGTAGCACCGCACGCCCACCACCCGGCCAAAGGCGTTGACGGCCAGCTCCACCGAGGCGTCGGCGTCCACGCTGACGGCGGCGGCGGGGGTGGCATAGGCCAGGCCGCCGGCGGCGGTGAGCACCACCAGGGCCAGGGCGGCAAAGGCCGCCGCCATGGGCCGCCGCCGGGGGGCGGGACGGGTCCGCCGCTCCAGGGCGTCCAGGGTCTTTTGCTTCAGGTCCTCGTCGGCCCGGACGGCGTCAAAGGCCTGCCGGATGCGCTCATCCATCCTCCTCACCTCCCAGCTTCTCCCGCAGCAGGGCCCGGGCCCTGGTGAGGAGGGTATAGACGGTATTGGTGTTCCTGCCCAGCAGGTCCCCGATCTCGGGGGCGGAGTAGCCCTCGTAGTGGTGGAGGTACACCGCGTCCCGGTATTTCTGGGGCAGGGAGAGCACCGCCTCCAGCACCGACCGGTCCCGGGGCTCCGGGGCGGCCTGGGCGGTGAGCTCCTCCAGGGGCACAGTGGCGTGCCTGGCCCAGAACCGCAGCAGGTCCCGGCAGGCGTTCAGGGTGACCTGGATGAACCAGGCCTTCTCGTGCTCGGCATTTTCAAAGGGCTTGGTATGCTGGAGATACTTGAGGAAGACGGTCTGGAAGATGTCCTCGGTGTCCTCCCGACTCTTCAGCCGGACCAGGCACAGCCGCCGCACCAGGTCGGCGTAGGTATCCATGGCCCGGACCACCTCCTCCTCACTTCGCATATCCTCACCCCATCGTCCTCATGAATCAGCCGTGGTGCCGGGCCCAGCCGGTGCCGTCACAGACGCCGCCGTTGGGGCACTGGCCGCTCCAGGGGCAGTCCTCCGGGTCCCACTGGGTGAGACCGGAGGTGCACCAGCCGCCGCACTGGCCGTCCCAGGGACAGTTCTCCGGGTCGGCGCAGGTCAGGCCGGAGGCACACCAGCCGCCGCACTGACCATCCCAGGGGCAGTCCTCGCCGGTCCAGGGGCACACGCCGGTCTCAGCGGCCGCCCAGGTCCGGTGACAGCCGCCGTTGCCGCCGCCGTGCCAGCCCGCCGCCGCGGCGGGCACCACCATCGCTGCACTTACCATACCAAAAATCAACAGTCCTGCCAATGCCTTTTTCATACAAAAGACCTCCTTTTCCGGTTGGGCGTTTTGCCCTTCTGTCTCTAATACGCCGTGGGCGGTTCCATCCATTCAGATTTTAAAAAATTTTTTTCCAACCCTGGAAGGGACCAGGAGACACAAGAAGAACGTAAGAATTCTCCACCTTTTTTCTTAAGAAAGTTGTGGTATCGTTTCTCTCACGCGGGAGGGCAGCCCTTTCCCGCTCCAACCAACGGACCGATTTAAGGAGGAAACAAAGTTATGAAACGTGCTGCTTCTATTCTGCTGGTGGGTGTCATGGCCCTGAGCCTGGCCGCCTGCGGCAAGACTGCCAAGGAGAGCCCCGCCCCCGCCACCACCGCCCCGGTGGAGACCACCGCTCCCGTGACCGACACCACCGCCCCCATGGATGAGACCACCCCCGTGGATGAGACCGCTCCCGCCGAGACCGGCACCCCCAACGAGGAGGAGCACGCCGTCTCCGGTGTGGTCAACAAGCTGGAGGACTACCTGGTGCTGGTGGTGGGCGACGACTATCAGGTCTTCGACTTCGCCAAGGACCTGAAGGTGGACGGCATCAACGAGGGTGACGAGGTGACCGTTGTGTACACCGGCACCCTGGGCGACGAGAAGACTCCCCCCGTGGTCATTGAGATCGCCAAGAACTGAGCATAAAAGTTGAAATAAACCCCTGCCGCCGTGGACGATGGTTGCCACGGCGGCATTTTTTTGGTATAATATCCTGATATGTTTTTGACTTTTCTGAGAGACTAGAGAGGTAGCACATGAACAATATCATACTCATCGGCATGCCCGGGGCGGGCAAGAGCACCGTGGGCGTGCTCCTGGCCAAGACCCTGGGCTACGCGTTTTTGGATACGGATCTGGTGATCCAGGAGCGGGAGGGGCGTCTCCTCCAGGACCTGGTGGATGAGCTGGGAGTGGAGGACTTCCTGGACCGGGAGGCCGCCGCCATCGGCTCGGTGGACTGTGACCGGACGGTGATCGCCACGGGGGGGAGCGTGGTGTGCCGGGACGGGGCCATGGAGCACCTGAAGGGCCTGGGCCGTATCGTCTATTTGCAGCTGCCGCTTGAGGAGCTGGAGCGCAGGCTCCACAACATCAGCACCCGGGGCATCGCCATGGCTCCGGGCGAGACCCTGGCCCACATCTACGACTACCGCGCCCCCCTTTACCGGAAGTACGCCGACCTCACCGTGGCGGTGGACCGGCAGACCCTGGAGGAGACGGTGGAGCAGGTATTACGTGCCCTGAAATAAGGGCGCTCTCACACGTGCAAACACGCGTTTTCCCGTTTTTGAAACAAAAATCGAAGAGAAGGAACGACAACCATATGGATTTTAAGGAATTAGGGCTCATCTCCCCCATTCTGAAGGCCCTTGCCGCCCAGGGCTATGACCAGCCCACCCCCATCCAGCGCCAGGCCATCCCCCCCGCCCTGAAGGGCCGGGACGTGCTGGGCTGCGCCCAGACCGGCACGGGCAAGACCTGTGCCTTCGCCACCCCCATCCTCCAGCGTCTCAACGCCGACGTGGTGGTGGGGCCCCGGTATATCCGCGCCCTCATTCTCACCCCCACCCGGGAGCTGGCCCTCCAGATCCAGGAGTGCTTTGCCGCCTACGGCCGGAACCTGCCCCTGCGCTCCACCGTCATCTTCGGCGGCGTGGGGCAGCAGCCCCAGGTGGACCGGCTGAAAAAGGGCGTGGACATCCTGGTGGCCACCCCCGGCCGGCTGCTGGACCTCCAGGGCCAGGGCCTCCTGGACCTGAGCCGGGTGGAGATCTTCGTCCTGGACGAGGCCGACCGCATGCTGGACATGGGCTTCATCCACGACGTGCGCCGGGTGCTCAAGCTCCTCCCGGAGAAGAAGCAGACCCTCTTCTTCTCCGCCACCATGCCCCCCGAGGTCATGGAGCTGGTGGACGCCCTCCTCCACGACCCCGCCAAGGTGGAGGTGGACCCGGTGTCCTCCCCGGTGGAGGTCATCGACCAGAAGGTGTGCTTTGTGGACAAGGGCAACAAGTCCAAGCTGCTGGCCTACCTGGTGGAGGAGCTGGGCGTGAGGAACGCCCTGGTCTTTACCCGCACCAAGCACGGGGCCAACAAGGTGGCCGCCGACCTCAACAAGGCGGGCATCTCCGCCGCCGCCATCCACGGCAACAAGTCCCAGACCGCCCGGCAGCAGGCCCTCTCCGACTTCAAGGCGGGGCGGGTGAAGTGCCTGGTGGCCACCGACATCGCCGCCCGGGGCATCGACATCGAGGAGCTCTCCCACGTCTTCAACTACAACCTGCCCGAGGTGCCCGAGACCTACGTCCACCGCATCGGCCGTACCGGCCGGGCGGGTCACGGCGGCACCGCCGTCTCCTTCTGCGATTTTGCGGAAAAGGAGTATTTAAAGGGCATCGAGAAGCTCATTGGCCGGTCCATCCCGGTGCTGGGGGGCCACCCCTGGCCCATGCAGGTCTTTGAGGTGGCCAAGGACGCCAAGGGCCGCACGGTGAACGCTGAGGACGCCGAGGCCCGTGCCGCCGCCAAGGAGCGCCGCCGCGCCCGGGACGCCGCCAACAAGGCGGCGGCCGAGGAGAAGAAGCGGCAGAAGGCGGCCGCCCAGGCGGCCCAGGCTGCCGCTCCCGTCCCTGCCCCCAAGAAAAAGCGGGAGCCCCGCTGGAAGAAGGCGGAGGGCCCCGGCGTGCTGGACGCGGTGCTGCCCGAGCGGAGCACCGGGCCCGAGCGGGAGGAGTACCACGACTTTTACCGGCCCGACCCCCTGTCCTCCGACCACATCATGGACGCCACCGCCCGTCTGCTGGTCCCCCGGAAGGCCCCGGCCAAGCCGGAGCCGGTGAAGGCGGAGGAGGGCCAGAGCCGTTCCCACCGCCGGAAGAAGAAAAAGAAGGGCGGGGAGAGCGCCGCCCCCGAGAGCCAGGCCCAGAAGAAGGTGCGTCAGGCCCAGACGGCCAAGGCGGCCCCCGCGCCTAAGGCCCAGTCCAAGCGCCGCCACGACCGGGGCCACGGTCCCCGGGGCGGACGGCCCATGATGCCCATGAAGAGCGGGGCGGTGAAGGACTCCACCGAGCAGCCCAGCCTCATGAAGCCCTATTATATCGAGCACGACTGATTTCCCAATCCCCACAAAAAGGAGCTCCGACCCATCCATGGACTATTTCGCGGGAGAATATGACATTGCGGTCATCGGCGCCGGCCACGCGGGCATCGAAGCGGCACTGGCCGCCGCCCGGCTGGGGCTGAGGACCCTGTGCTTCACGGTGAACCTGGACGCGGTGGGCAATATGCCCTGTAACCCGGCCATCGGAGGCACCGGCAAGGGCCACCTGGTCCGGGAGCTGGACGCCCTGGGCGGCGAGATGGCCCGGGCGGCGGATAAGGCCTGCATCCAGTACCGGGTCCTCAACAAGGGCAAGGGTCCCGCCGTGTGGTCCCTCCGGGCCCAGGCCGACCGCCGGGAGTACCAGAAGATTATGAAGCACACCCTGGAGCTCCAGGAGAACCTGTGGGTGAAGCAGGCCGAGGTGGTGGCCGTCCTCACCGATGAAAAAGGCGCCGTCTCCGGGGTCAAAACGGCCACCGGCGCCGTCTATCATGTGAGGGCCGCCGTGGTGTGTACCGGCACCTACCTGGGTGGCCGCACCATCGTGGGGGAGGTCACCCGGGACTCGGGGCCCGACGGCCTGGCCGCCGCCCTCCCCCTCACCGAGAGCCTCCGGAAGCTGGGGGTGAGCCTGCGCCGGTTCAAGACGGGGACGCCCCCCCGGGTGAACCGCCGCAGCGTGGACTTTTCCAAAATGGAGCTCCAGCCCGGAGACGAGACGGTGGTCCCCTTCTCCTTCGAGACGGAGACCCCGCCGGAAAACTGGGCGGTGTGCTACCTCACCTATACCAGTGAGGCCACCCACGACGTCATCCGCCGGAATCTGAGCCGCTCCCCCCTCTTCTCCGGGGTCATCGAGGGGGTGGGCCCCCGGTACTGCCCCTCCATCGAGGACAAGGTGGTCCGGTTCGCCGATAAACCCCGGCACCAGCTCTTCATCGAGCCCATGGGGCTGGACACGGAGGAGCTCTACATCCAGGGCTTCTCCTCCTCCCTCCCCGAGGAGGTCCAGGTGGAGATGCTCCACACCATCCCCGGCTTGGAGGAGGCCGAGATGACCCGGTGCGCCTACGCCATCGAGTACGACTGCTGCGACCCTACCGAGCTCTACCCCACCCTGGAGCACATCAGGGTGCCGGGGCTCTACGGCGCGGGGCAGTTCAACGGCTCCTCGGGCTATGAGGAGGCCGCCGTCCAGGGCTTCGTGGCGGGGGTGAACGCCGCATTGAAGCTGCTGGGCCGACCCCCCATGGTGCTCACCCGGGACCAGGGGTATGTCGGCGTGCTCATCGACGACCTGGTGACCAAGGGCACCAACGAGCCCTACCGCATGATGACCTCCCGGACGGAGTACCGCCTCCTCTGCCGCCAGGACAACGCCGATCAGCGGCTGTGTCCCGTGGGCCACGAGATCGGCCTGGTCTCCGACGAGCGCTACCGGCGGGTGCTGGAAAAGTACGCCGCCGTGGACAAGGAGGTCAAGCGGCTCATGAGCACCGGGGTGGCCCCCTCGGAGGCCCTCAATGCCATGCTCACGGAGCATGGGGAGTCCCCCGCCCGGGACGGCGCCCGGCTGGCCGACCTCCTCCGGCGGCCCCGGGTGGGCTACGCCGACCTTGCCCCCTTCGACCCCGACCGGCCCCACCTGCGGTCGGAGGTCACCGAACAGGTGGAGATCGCCCTCAAATACGAGGGGTACATCGCCCGGCAGCAGCGGCAGGTGGAGGAGATGCGCAAGCTGGAGACCCGCCCCCTGCCCCCGGACCTCGATTATATGGAGATCTCCGTCCTTCGCCTGGAGGCCCGCCAGAAGCTCCAGCAGATCCGCCCCCTGAGCCTGGGCCAGGCCAGCCGCATCTCCGGCGTAAGTCCGGCAGATGTCGCCGCCCTGATGATCTGGCTGGAGCACCGGAACGGGTAAACGGGCGACAATCGACCGCCTAAAAACCTTCCCCCTGTGGGGGGAAGGTCAACGGGACGCCACCCAAAACCATTCCACGTTACAACAAAGAAAATCCCAGTCAGCGCCACCACGCCCCGACGCCCACCCACGCAGGCGGCGAAAAAATGTTGGATAGGACCACGACTTATCCCTGTTCCACCGGCGAAGTCTCCTGCGGACGGTGCTGGTGCTGGGCGGGGGCGTAAAGCCGGGCCGCCGGATTCCTATTTGGAATCACCTAACCCACACGGGAGCCCCTTTTTCTTTGGATTCCAAAACCGTTCTTTTTCCAGCAGGGAAGCGAAACGGGTTTTGACCGTCTCCCCCGTCCTCAAATGTATGTTTATCAGTAATTTGTTCCGCAAATATGACCTTCCCCCCTGTGGGGGGAAGGTGCCCCAGTGAGCACACTGGGGCGGATGAGGGGGTGTTGGATAGATGAATTTTATTTTCCTATCCAGCGAAACCCGTCCAGCATAGCTGGCCGGGCCTACGCTAAAAATGTGCCACCGGCACATTTTCTTCACGCTGCGGCCCCCATTCCCACCCCCTTTTCACATGGAGGTATCTATGAAGCCAAAACTGATTCTGGGCCTGTCCGGCGGGGTGGACTCCGCCGTGTCCGCCGCCCTACTCCGGGAAAACTATGATGTCATCTGTGTCTTTCTGGACATCGGTCTGGGGGGCGCTGAGGCCGCCGCCGCCCTGGCGGACAGCCTGTCCCTCCCCTTCCGGACGGTGGACATCCGGGCGCAGCTGGAGCACTTCGTCTGCGCCGACTTCCAGCGGGAGTACCTGGCGGGGCGGACCCCCCTCCCCTGCGCCCGGTGCAACCCCCTGGTGAAATTCCCCTCCCTCATCGAGGCGGCCGAGGGCGAGGGGGCCCAGTACGTGGCTACCGGCCACTACGCCCGGGTGACCCCCGGCCCCGACGGCCGGGTGCTGCTGCGCAAGGGCATGCCGGCCAACGACCAGTCCTATATGCTCTCCCGGCTGACCCAGACCATCCTCCGCCGGGTGGTCTTTCCCCTGGGCCCCTATGAGAAGGTCCAGGTCCGGGCCATGGCGGCGGAGCTGGGTCTGTCTGTGGCCCAGAAGCCCGACTCCATGGAGATCTGCTTCATCCCCGACGGGGACTACGCCGCCTGGCTGGACCGCCGGGGGGAGACCCCGCCGCCGGGGGACTTTATTGACAAGGACGGCAAGGTGCTGGGCCGCCACAAGGGCTACCACCACTACACCATCGGCCAGGGCCGGGGCCTGGGGGTGTCGGGTCCCCACCGGTACTTCGTCACCGCCATTGACCCTGTCCACAATACCGTCACCCTTTCCGACGGCAGCGACCTCATGGCCCGGCAGGTGCTCTGCGTGCGGCCCAACTGGATTGCCGTGGACGGCCTGGACGGCCCCATGGAGGTGACGGTGCGGCTGCGCCACTCCCGGACCGAGACCCCCGCCGTCCTCCTGCCCGGGGCCGGGGAGCGGGTGGAGGTCCGTCTGACAGAGCCCGCCCGGGCGCCCACGCCGGGCCAGTTGGCCGTCTTTTATGACGGCGACGTGGTGCTGGGCAGCGCCTGGATCGAAAGGAGCGGAGCGGCGTGGAACTGAGACAGATCAAAGGAGATACCTGGTGCCTGGTGGGGGCGGAGCTCATCCCTCTGGTGCGCCTGCCGGGGGGCAAGTGCGTCCTGCTGGACAGCGGCCACGCCTTTGAGGGGGAAGCCCTCACCGCCGCCCTGGAGGGGGCGGGGCTGACGCCTCTGGGCGTGTTCTGCTCCCACGCCCACCGGGACCACGCCGGCAACAACAGCTATCTGCGCAAGCGGTACGGGGCCAGGATCTGCCTGCCCCTGGGCGAGGCCGCCCTCAGCGCCAGCCTTATCATGTACAAAGCGGTGTATAACGCCTTTACCCCCCGGAGCCTGGAGGCCCGGAACGGCCACCTGCTGGGGCCTGTGGACGAGACGGTGGGGGTGCGGGACGGGATCATGGAGTTCTGCTCAGTGCCCTTCCAGGTGGTCCACACCCCCGGCCATACCCCCGACCACATCTGCACCGTCACCCCCGACGGGGTCCTCTACACCGCCGACGCCCTCATGGCGGGACAGGTGCTGGAGAGCGCCAAGCTGCCCTATCACGCCCTCCACGAGGAGGCCCGGCAGAGCATGGAGAAGCTGCGGCGCACGCCCTGCGAGGTGTGCGTGGTGGCCCACCAGGGGGTGACGGAGGACCTGCCCGGTCTGGTGGACGCCAATGTGGCGGCTCTGGACCGGCTGTGTGAAGACCTGCTGTCCCTGGCGCCGGAGCCGGTGAGCATGGACCAGCTGTGCCTGGCCTACTACCGGAAGAAGCAGCTCCTCACCACCCACGTGGAGAAGGCGGCTCTCTACGCCCGGAACATCGACGCCATGGCGGAGTACCTGGTGGATATGGGCCGCATGGACATCGTGATCCGGGAGGGTGTGCGGTATTTTGTCCGGATCTGAGGTTGTCTCTGCCCATTTTTTGGGAAGCTTTGCAGGAATTTTCGGATGCTACATATCGAGGTGTCAGGATGAAAGCAACGGTAAAATGTGAGTACTGCCAATCGATCGTGGACGCCGGAGAGCGCTATTGCCCCTCCTGCGGCAGCCCCCTGCCTGCGGCGCCGCCGGCTCCGGCGGCGGCCCAAGCGCCCCAGGCGTCCCGCCGGAGCCGTGCCGCGGTGCTGCTGCTCCTCCTGCTGGCCCTGCTGGGCGCGGGATGGGTAGTGACGGCGCTGCTGAGCGCCGGCGGGGGCGGCGGCCAGGGGAACCTGGAGTCCGCCCTGGAGGCCATTCAGAACGACACCGCCGACACAGACTCCTATGAGGTGGTCATCGCCAGCTATCTGGAGCAGAACCGGACGGAGCTGGCCTGGAACTACGCCTATCTGATGGTGGAGCAGGCGCCCGGTGAGGAGACGGGCAGCTGGTGCGTGGAGACCTTCCAGAGCTATGGCCAGGAGATCCTGGCCGTGCGGCTGGCCCTGCTGAGCGACGCCCTGTCCGGGGAGGCCACCCTCTTCCCCCAGGTGGCCGACACCACCCTGGACGTCCTCATGCCCGGCTCCCCCCTGCGGCAGGCCCTGGAGCTGCTGCTGGGCAAGAGCGCCGGCCTCATCACCCTGGCCGACCTCCAGGACACCACCTATCTCTCCGTGGGCAGTGAGGACCCCCTCTCCGGGGGCCGGACGGTGGCCATCGGCTATGACCCCGCCGGCACCGACGCCGGGGCGGTCACCTTCCAGGTGGAGGGGGGCGACCTCTCAGACGGCCTGGGCCTCTTCTGCTTCCAGGGGCTGCTGCGGCTGGAGGTGCGGGAGAAGCGGGTGGACGCCCAGGAGTTCCTCCTCCCCCACCTCACCGCCCTCGCCACCGGCAGCGGCACCCTCACCGATCTCACCCCCCTCGCCAGCCTGACGGGTCTGGAGGAGCTGACCATCCTCAACAGCCCTCTTACCTCCCTGGCGGGGGTGGACGTCCTGCCCAACCTGAAGTCGCTGAACCTCACCAACACCGACCTCACCGACCTCTCGGTGCTGCCCGCCCTGAAGGGACTCACCTCCCTCACTCTGGTGGACAACGACGGCCTCACCAGCGTGGCCTCCCTGGCCCAGATGAGCCAGCTCACCAGCCTCTCCCTGACGGGGCAGGCCATCACCGACCTCTCCCCCATCGCCGGGCTCACCGGCCTCAAGGAGCTGTCGGTGATCGACACCGGGGTCACCAACACCGCCTTCCTGGCGGGCCTCACCGGGCTCACCTCCCTCACCTTTACCAGCAATGACGAGGTGGAGCAGGTGCCCGAGCTGGGCGGGCTCACCAACCTCACCCATCTGGTGCTGGAGAGCGACGAGACCTTTGAGAGCCAGGCGGACATGGCCGCCCTCACCGCGCTCACCTCCCTGGAGCTCCTCTCCACCAAGGATCTGAGCTATCTGCTGCCCCTCTCCAATCTGGAGGAGCTCACCCTCTACTTCACCCGCAGCGAGACCGACCTCTCCGCCCTTGGGGGGCTCACCCATCTGAGGAAGCTGGACCTGCGTGGGGAGACCAGCTTCTACACCATCTATGACACCTCTCTGGTGGGGCTGAGCGGTCTCCGGGGTCTGCCCCTGGAGGAGCTGGACCTGGGGGGCCATTCGGTGTACGGTCCCCTGGACCCGGTGCTCACCATCCCCACCCTCCAGGTGCTGGACCTCTCGGAGGTGGACGCGGAGGGGACCAACTTCTCCCTCCTGTCCGGGCTTACGCAGCTGCGGCGGCTGGATCTGTCCGGCTTCCGGGACATGGTGGACACCCCGCCGGGCCCCGGCGACCTCTACTGGAGCTATGAGGCCGGACCCGCCTCCGCCTTTGTGGAGCCTCTGGCCGGTCTCACCTGGCTGGAGGAGCTGGACCTCTCCGACTGCGGGGTGTCGGACATCACCCCCCTGGCGGGGCTCACGAATCTCACCTGGCTGGACCTCTCCAGCAACAGCATCAGCGACCTCACCCCCCTCTCCGGCCTGACGGGGCTCACCTATCTGAATCTCTCCGGCAATCCCATCCCCGACTACGGCCCGGTGGAGGACCGGGGCGGCCTCATTCTCATCCGATAGGAGGCGGGCGCTATGGCGCTTTTTCAAGTCATTAAGTTTGAGGGTCCTCAGGAGGCCCTGGTGTGGAAGTACCCCAAGGAGAACATGAACAGCGGCTCCCAGCTGGTGGTGGGCCCGGCCCAGACGGCGGTCTTTGTCAAGGAGGGGCGGATCTGCGACCTCTTTGAGAGCGGCACCTATACCCTGGACACCAACAACCTGCCCATCCTCAGCGCCCTCATTAACCTCCCCTTCGGGGGACGTTCCCCCTTCACGGCGGAAGTGTTTTATGTCAATCAGCGCAGCCTCCTGGACATCAAGTGGGGCACCCAGGTGCCCATCCAGCTCAAGGACCCGGTGTATCAGGTTATTATTCCCCTCCGGGCCTTCGGGCAGTACGGCGTATCGGTGCAGGACCCGGGGCTCTTTCTGGAAAAGCTGGTGGGCACTGCCCACGCCTACACCACCGATGACCTGATCCGCTACTTCCGGGGGCTGGTGGGCAGCCGGGTCACCGATGAGCTCTCCACCGCCCTCACCGAGGAGGGTATCAGCTTCGTGGAGGCAAGCGCCCGCATCGCGGAGCTCTCGGAGCGCATCGCCGGGCGGCTCCAGGACTTCTTTGCCGCCTACGGCATCCGGCTGGTCAGCTTTTTCATCAACTCCATCAACGCCCCGGAGAACGACCCCTCGGTGCAGCGGCTCAAAGCGGTGCTCAGTGAGCGGCAGAAGATGGAGGCCCTCAACTACAACTACCAGCAGGCCCAGACCTACAACATCCTGGGCCGTGCGGCCGACCAGCTGGGGGGCGACGGCGGTATGGCCGGCGTGGGCGTGGGGGCGGCCATGGGGGCGGCGGTGGCCGACCTGGTGCGGCAGAACCTTCAGCCCGCCCAACCCGCCCCCCGCGCCGGTACGGCGGAGGCCCCGGCCTACTGTGTCCACTGCGGTGCCCCCCTGCCCGCCGGAGCGGTGTTCTGTCCCAAGTGCGGCCAGGGGGTCAGGGAGCCCCAGAGCCTGCGCTGCGGCGCCCCCTGCCAGCCGGGGGACCGCTTCTGCGCCCGGTGCGGCCGGCCTCTGGACCCGGCGCCCCAGACCTAAATACAAAAAAAGACCTTCCGTCACAGACGGAAGGTCTTTTTTGTATATCGGGATTTACTTGTTGCCCTTGAGGGCCTTCATGCGGTCGGCGTGGCTGAGGATGCGCTTGCGCAGGCGGAGGGACTCGGGGGTGACCTCCAGCAGCTCGTCATCGGCCAGGAACTCCAGGCACTGCTCCAGGGACATCTGCCGGGGGGTGGTGAGGCGGAGGGCCTCGTCGGAGCCGGCGGCCCGCATGTTGGTCAGCTGCTTCTTCTTGCAGATGTTGACGGTGATGTCCTCGCTCTTGGGGGTCTCGCCCACCACCATGCCGGCGTAGACGGGCACGCCGGGACCGATGAAGAGGACGCCGCGCTCCTGGGCGTTGAAGAGGCCGTAGGTGACGCTCTCGCCGGTCTCGAAGGAGACCAGGGAGCCGCTGGAGCGGCGGGCGATGTCGCCCTTGTAGGGGGCGTAGCACTCAAAGACGGAGGCCATGATGCCCTCGCCCTTGGTGTCGGTGAGGAATTCGTTGCGGTAGCCGAAGAGGCCCCGGGCGGGGACCAGGAACTCCAGCTTCATGCGGTTGCCCACGGGGGTCATCTCCAGCATCTCGCCCTTGCGGGAGCCGATCTTCTCAATGACGGAGCCCACGGCGTCGCTGGGCACGTCGCAGACCAGGCGCTCGATGGGCTCGCACTTCTTGCCGTCGATCTCCTGATAGAGCACGCGGGGCGGGGAGACCTGGAACTCGTAGCCCTCGCGGCGCATGGTCTCCATGAGGATGGAGAGGGACATCTCGCCCCGGCCGGCCACGTTGAAGGAGTCGGTGGAGTCGGTCTCGGTGACCCGGAGGGAGACATCCTTGAGGGTCTCCCGGAAGAGGCGCTCCCGGAGCTGGCGGGAGGTGACGAACTTGCCCTCCCGGCCGGCGAAGGGGGAGTCGTTGACGGAGAAGGTCATCTCGATGGTGGGGGCGGAGATCTTGACGAACTCGATGGGCTCCACGCAGTCGGGGGCGCAGATGGTGTCGCCGATGGTGATGTCGCCGATGCCGCTCATGGCGATGATGTTGCCGGCGTCGGCCTCGGTGACGGGCACCTTACTCAGGCCCTGGAACTGGTAGAGGGCAGTGGCCTTGGCCTTCTGGGGGGCGGCGTCGGGATCGTGGTAGTTGCACACCGCGATCTCCTGATTCTGCTTGATGGTGCCCCGCTCGATGCGGCCGATGGCGATGCGGCCCACGAACTCGTTGTAGTCGATGGAGGAGACCAGCATCTGGAAGGGCTGGTCCACGTCGGCCTCGGGGGCGGGGATATAGTCGATGATGGTGTCAAAGAGGGGCTTGAGGTCGGTGCCGGGCACGTCGGGGGAGTAGGAGGCGGTGCCGTTGCGGCCGGAGCAGAAGAGGGTGGGGGAGTCGAACTGCTCCTCGGTGGCGTTGAGGTCCATGAGGAGCTCCAGCACCTCGTCGCAGACCTCGTGGATGCGCTGGTCGGGGCGGTCGATCTTGTTGACCACCACGATGACCCGGTGGCCCAGCTCCAGGGCCTTGGAGAGGACGAAGCGGGTCTGGGGCATGGGGCCCTCGGCGGCGTCCACCAGCAGGATGACGCCGTTGACCATCTTGAGGATACGCTCCACCTCGCCGCCGAAGTCGGCGTGGCCCGGGGTGTCCACGATGTTGATCTTCACGTCGCCGTACTGCACGGCGGTGTTCTTGGCCAGGATGGTGATGCCGCGCTCGCGCTCCAGGTCGTTGGAGTCCATGACGCGCTCGGCCACGGCCTGGTTCTCGCGGAACGCGCCGCCCTGCTTGAGCATCTCGTCCACCAGGGTGGTCTTGCCGTGGTCGACGTGGGCGATGATGGCGACGTTGCGCAAATTCTGATTCTGCATATTCTATCTCCTTCTGATACGGCAAGACCACGCGCCCGCCGTCAGGCGGGACGCGACTCCGGCGCGTACAAGTATTTTACGAGGCAAAACGTTGTAAATTCGATGGGCTGATAAAAAGGAGCCCCCGCAAAATCACCGATTTTGTGGGGAGAGGAGGCGCAAGGGAGCGGGCGCAGTTTTCGCCGCCCGGCGGAAACGGAGTCAAGCGGACTTTGCGCCGACGAGGTCGACGTGGGCGATGATGGCGACGTTGCGCAAATTCTGATTCTGCATGCTTTTACCTTCCTCCTAATAGGGCAAGACCGCCCGGTGTCCCCGCCCGGCGGGGTGAGCTCCAGGCGCGTACAAGCGTTTTCTATCCAAAACCGGCGCGGGACGGAAACGGCTCCCGCCGCGCAGGCAACATAAAATAAGCTCCCCACGGGCTGTCCGTGGGATTCGCAACGTGGTATTATACCTCTAATAAAGGAAAAACGCAACTTTTTTTCGCGGGGAGGGGAAAAAGAAGGGGCAAAGCCGCCGTTGACAGCCCGGCGGCTTTGGGTTAAAATGAAATTTGTCCCACGCCAGGGACCATGTGCCCCCGTACCTCACCGGGATAGAGGGTCCGCCTCCTAAGGTTGCGTTACAACGGCCACCTTGGAAAAACTTCATATAGGATTCAAGTTCGAGTTTCTTCGGGCTTAGTCATAAAACCAGCCATGTCTCAGTAGCTCAGTTGGATAGAGCACACGCCTCCTAAGCGTGGGGTCGGAGGTTCAAATCCTCTCTGGGACGCCAGCT
>NZ_JBQHTM010000043.1:0-30757 GCF_052065695.1 Intestinimonas sp. HCP28S3_D6 | reverse complement strand
TCCCTGCCGGGGGCGTTCCTTTCTGCTTGTGCAGAAAGGAACCAAAGACACCCCAGAGAGGGGGGATTCCGATTTCCCCCCTCTCTGGACTCTCCCCCTTGAAACGGCCAAACACAGGGGGGCTGTGGCCCCCTATTGGAAGTACCCCCCAGGCTGCTCTACTGTTGGGCTGCTTGCGTCCCGGGCTTACTTCGTAACGCCCGTGCCGCCCGGGGAGCGGGGAACCACCGACGGGCGGCTAATAGCCGCCTCTACGATTCCATCAGATCTCGTCCCAGAAGATAGTCCGTAGTGACGCCGAAATAGTCCGCCAGCTTCAAAAGAGTGAGGGACGGTACGTTGACATATCCGTATTCCATGCGCTGATAGTGCCGGTCCGTGCAGTCCAGCAGAAGGGCCATGTCCGACTGCTTGAGTTTTTTTGCCTTTCGCAGGGCTTTCAGCCGGGCGCCAAAAGGCTCCATGATTTTTTCCATCGCCTCTCACCTACTTGACACGACATTAAAAGACGTATATAATATACGACATAGGAAGTGGTATTTTGGATCGATTTTTACCGTGGCTCTATGCCCGCTATATCTATCCCTACCAGGAGGAGCACGTCCTGGGGAGCGGCTACGAGCTGGACCTCTCCCTCATGGACGGCAATCTGGACCCGGAGGAGCGGGTGAACTTCGATAAGAGCCGGGAGTTTTTCTCCCTCCAGGCCTTTGTGCTGGGCCTGCGGACGGGGCTGGGCCTGTCGGAGAGCTTTTGGCCCAAAGGGGGCAATTAACCCCGCTCCAGCACCCCTTTAAGGTAGTGGCCGGTGTAGGAGGCGGCGCACTGCGCCACCTCTTCGGGGGTACCGGTGGCCACGATGGTGCCGCCGCCGTCGCCCCCCTCGGGGCCCAGGTCGATGATGTGGTCGGCCGTCTTGATGACGTCCAGATTGTGCTCGATGACCACCACGGTGTTGCCCACCTCCACCAGCTTCTGGAGCACCTCGATGAGCTTGTGGACGTCGGCGGTGTGGAGGCCGGTGGTGGGCTCGTCCAGGATATAGATGGTCTGGCCGGTGGAGCGCTTGGCCAGCTCGGTGGCCAGCTTGACCCGCTGGGCCTCGCCGCCGGAGAGCTCAGTGGAGGGCTGGCCCAGCTTCACGTAGCCCAGGCCCACCTCCTGGAGGGTCTTGATCTTGTTGTAGAGCCGGGGGAGGTTCTCAAAGAAGGGAAGGGCCTCCTCCACCGTCATGTCCAGCACCTCGTAGATGTTCTTGCCCTTGTAACGGACCTCCAGGGTCTCCCGGTTGTACCGCTTGCCCTTACACACCTCGCAGGGGACGTAGATGTCAGGGAGGAAGTGCATCTCGATCTTGATGAGGCCGTCGCCGGAGCAGGCCTCGCACCGTCCGCCCCGGACGTTGAAGGAGAACCGGCCCGGCCCGTAGCCCCGGGCCTTGGCGTCGGGGGTGGAGGCGAAGAGGTCCCGGATGTCGTTGAAGAGACCGGTGTAGGTGGCCGGGTTGGACCGGGGGGTGCGGCCGATGGGGGACTGGTCGATGTCGATGACCTTGTCCAGAAATTCCTCCCCCTCGATGCCGGCGTGCTTACCGGGGCGGGTCTTGGCCCGGTTCAGGTCGGCAGCCAGCCGCTTGTAGAGGATTTCGTTGACCAGGGAGGACTTGCCGCTGCCGGAGACGCCGGTGACGCAGGTGAAGGTCCCCAGGGGGATGGACACGTCCACGTTGCGGAGGTTGTTCTCCGCCGCCCCCCGGATGGTGAGGAAGTGGCCGTTGCCCGCCCGGCGGTGGTCAGGGACGGGCACCTTCTTCCGCCCGGAGAGGTAGTCGCCGGTGATGGAACCGGGGGTGTTCATGATCTCCTCGGCGGTGCCGCAGGCCACCACCTGCCCCCCGTGGACGCCGGCGCCGGGGCCGATGTCCACGATATAGTCGGCGGCGCGCATGGTGTCCTCGTCGTGCTCCACCACCAGCAGGGTGTTGCCCAGGTCCCGCAGGTGCTTCATGGTGTCCAGCAGCATGTCGTTGTCCCGCTGGTGGAGGCCGATGGAGGGCTCGTCCAGGATATAGAGGACCCCCATGAGGGAGGAGCCGATCTGGGTGGCCAGGCGGATGCGCTGGCTCTCGCCGCCGGAGAGGGTGGCGGCGGCCCGGCTCAGGGTCAGGTACTGGAGGCCCACCGACTGGAGGAAGCCCAGGCGGTTTTTGATCTCCTTCAGGATGCGCTCGGCGATGCGCATTTTCTGTTCGCTGAGGGTGAGGCCGTCGATGAAGGCCAGGGCCTCGGTCACCGACTTGCGGCAGAAGTCGTCGATGTTGATGCCGCCCACAGTAACGGCCAGGGCCTCCTTTCGGAGCCGCTTGCCGCCGCAGTCGGGGCAGGGGCGCTGGCTCATGCAGTCCTCCAGGTCCCGGCGCATGGCGTCGGACTGGGTCTCCCGGTAGCGGCGTTCCAGGTTGTTGACCACGCCCTCGAAGGCCTGCATCAGGGTGCCCTGGCCGTTCTCCCGCTCATAGGTGAGCTTGAGCTTTTCCCCCTTGGTGCCGTAGAGGATCACGTCCAGCACCTCGGGGGGCAGGTCCTTCACCGGGGTGGTGAGCTTGAACTTGTATTGCTTGGCCAGGGCCTCGAAGTACATCCGGGAGATGGAGTCCCCCTTCACGTTGTTCCAACCGCTGGCGGTGATGGCCCCCTCCAGGATGGAGAGGTCCTTGTTGGGGATGATGAGGTCTACGTCCACCTTCAGCTGGGAGCCCAGGCCGGTGCAGGTGGGGCAGGCGCCGAAGGGGTTGTTGAAGGAGAACATCCGGGGGGAGAGCTCCTCGATGGAGATGCCGCAGTCCTCGCAGGCGTAGTTCTGGGAGAAAAGGATGTCCCGGTCCTCCCCCACGATGTTGATGAGGACCAACCCGCCGGAGAGGTTGGAGGCCGTCTCCACCGAGTCGGTGAGCCGCCGGGCGATGTCGGCGCGGATGACCAGCCGGTCCACCACCACCTCAATGTTGTGCTTCTTGTTCTTGTCCAGTTTGATCTCCTCGGTGAGGTCGTAGATGGAGCCGTCGGCCCGGACCCGGACGTAGCCGGAGCGCCGGGCGTCCTCGAAGATCTTCTGGTGCTCGCCCTTCTTGCCCCGGATGACGGGGGCCATGACCTGGATGCGGGTGGCCTCGGGGAGGGCCATCACCTGGTCGATGATCTGGTCGATGGTCTGCTGCTTGATCTCCTTGCCGCACTTGGGGCAGTGGGGGGTGCCCACCCGGGCCCATAGGAGGCGGAGGTAGTCGTAGATCTCGGTGACGGTACCCACGGTGGACCGGGGGTTTTTGGAGGTGGTCTTCTGGTCGATGGAGATGGCGGGGGAGAGGCCGTCGATGTAATCCACATCGGGCTTTTCCATCTGGCCCAAAAACATCCGGGCGTAGGAGGAGAGGGACTCCACATACCGCCGCTGGCCCTCGGCGTAGATGGTGTCGAAGGCCAGGGAGGACTTGCCGCTGCCGGACAGGCCGGTGAGCACCACCAGCTTGTCCCGGGGGATGGTGACGTCGATGTTTTTGAGGTTGTTGGCGCGGGCGCCCTTGACGTAAATATGGTCGAGCATAGGTGTGTCGATCTCCTTTGGGTGTTACAAAATGAGGATCAGGGTGCCCGCGGCGATGAGGGCACCGCCGATGATGCCTTTTACGGTGATAGTCTCGTGGAGGATGACGAAGGCCAGAATCATGGTGAGCACCACGCTGAGCTTGTCGATGGGGGCCACCTTGCTGGCCTCGCCCAGCTGGAGGGCGCGGTAGTAAAAGAGCCAGGAGGCGCCGGTGGCCAGGCCGGAGAGGGCCAGGAAGAGCCAGCTCCGGGGGCCGATGTCGGCGATGCCGTGCTGCTTTCCGGTGAGAAAGACGATGCCCCAGGCCATGACCAGCACCACCGCGGTGCGGATGGCGGTGGCCAGGGTGCTGTCCACCCCTTCAATGCCGATCTTGGCCAGGATGGAGGTCAGGGCGGCAAAGACCGCCGAGAGCAGGGCGAACCAGATCCACATGGTATCAGATCCTTTCCAGATGGGTTTCCGGTATTTACAGGGAGACGTCCTCGTCCAGGAGAGCCAGCTCGTAGATCACCGGGCGGACGCCGTCGGTGCAGCAGAGGATACGCCGGTCCTCATGGGAGTACCAATCGTTGACAAGAGGGCCGTTGGCCAGGGTGGAGATGCCGCGGTAGAGGTCGATCCAGGCCCAGGGGCACAGGCCCTCCGGCTTCTCCGCGCCGCCCTCGTAGTAGAACACATCTCCGACCTTCTGGAAGGGGCAGGGACCCGCCTCACGGCCCTCGGTGAGATAGCGCTCGGCCAGTTCAGGATAAAATTCGGTTTTCAGCACCGTGATTTTTACCTTCTTCATAGGATACCCTCCTCATAGTAGCAGTCCTCCCCCATTTGGCCGGGTTTTGGTCGATATATGCCCAGATCCGCAGATAGTCGGCCTAGTTGCGGATGATGTGGTCGTGGAAGCCGTCCTGCCAGAGGTCGTTTTTCATGTCCTGATTGGTGAAGCGCTTGAGGGCGGTGATCATGCGCGGAACCTGTTGTGTGGGGCCCGACGACCTTGGCGCGCCCCACAATCCGAGACAATACAGTGGATCTCCTTTTGGTGCAGAAAGTGATAAAATAGCAGCCTTCTTGTCCATAATCATAGTTTGGCAGCCTGTGGAGCCGTCCCATAGGATCACCTCTCTCCCACCCATTACTTGCCCCTCAATTCGATGATACGGTCGCGGAGGACGGCGGCGTATTCGAACTCCAAACGCTTGGATGCCTCCTTCCTCGCCCCGCACGGCAGTGCCGCGCGGGGGACCCCGGGAGTGATTTCACATGCTCGGCGAAGTGAATTCGCCCTGCGCCAAGGTTTTGCCTGGGGCAAAACGCTTGTGCGGCGCAAGCGCCGCCCCGCTTTGCGGGGCCCCAAAGGAGATGAAGGAGGCCATTACTTGCCTCTGAGTTCGATGATACGGTCGCGGAGGACGGCGGCGTATTCGAATTCCAGCCGTTTGCTGGCCTCCTTCATCTCCTTCTCCAGCTTTTCGATGGCGGCGTCCCGCTCCTTTTTGGAGAGCTTGGTCTTGTTGCGCAGAAGCTGTTCGCTCTCCTCCTCGCCGGCGGAGAGCTCGATGACGTCCCGTACCGACTTGATGATGGTCTTGGGGACAATGCCGTGGGCCTGGTTGAAGGCGTCCTGCTTCTTCCGGCGGCGCTCGGTCTCGCCGATGGCGGCCATCATGGAGGGGGTCATCTTGTCGGCGTACATGATGACCAGACCGTCGGCGTTCCGGGCGGCCCGACCGATGGTCTGAATGAGGGAGGTCTCCGACCGGAGGAAGCCCTCCTTGTCGGCATCCAGGATGGCCACCAGGCTCACCTCGGGGAGGTCCAGACCCTCACGCAGCAGGTTAATGCCCACCAGCACGTCGTAGGTGCCCAGGCGCAGGTCCCGGATGATCTCCTGACGCTCGATGGTGTCGATGTCGTGGTGCATGTACTGCACCTTGATGCCGGCGTTTTTCAGGTAGGCGGTCAGGTCCTCTGCCATTTTCTTGGTCAGGGTAGTGACCAGCACCCGCTCCTTGCGCTCCACCCGCTGGTTGATCTCCCCAATGAGGTCGTCGATCTGGCCCTCCACCGGGCGCACGTCGATTTTGGGGTCCAGCAGGCCGGTGGGGCGGATGACCTGCTCCACAATCTGGCCCGAGCGGGTCTTTTCATACTCGCCCGGAGTGGCCGAAACGTAGACAACTTGATTTACTCTCTGTTCAAATTCCTCGAATTTCAACGGGCGGTTATCAAAAGCCGAGGGCAGACGGAAGCCGTAATCCACCAAGGTGGTCTTTCGGGCCCGGTCGCCGTTGTACATGGCCCGGACCTGGGGGAGGGTGACGTGGGACTCGTCGATGAACATGAGGAAATCCTTTGGGAAGTAGTCCATGAGGGTCATGGGGGCGGAGCCGGCGGGCCGGCCGGCGATGGGCCGGGAGTAGTTCTCGATGCCGGAGCAGTAGCCCAGCTCCTGCATCATCTCGATGTCGTACATGGTCCGCTGCTTGATGCGCTGGGCCTCCACCAGCATGTCCCGCTCCTGGAACCAGGCCACCCGCTCCTCCAGCTCCTTGTAGATTTCCTTGATGGCCTTGTCCATCTTCTCCTTGGGGGTGATATAGTGGCTGGCGGGGAAGATGGGGATGTGCTCCAGCCGTCGGACGGGGGTGCCGGTGACCACGTTGATCTCGCTGATGCGGTCGATCTCGTCCCCAAAATACTCCACCCGGATGGCGGTGTCCTTGTAGTAGGCCGGCCACACCTCCACCGTGTCCCCCCGGACCCGGAACATGTTGCGCTCAAAGGCGATGTCGTTGCGCTCATAGCGGATCTCGATAAGGCGCTTCAAAAGCTCGTCCCGGGGGAACTCGGTGCCCACCCGGAGGGGGACCATCATCTTGGCGTAGTCGTCGGGCTCGCCCAGGCCGTAGATGCAGGAGACGGAGGAGACCACGATCACGTCCCGGCGCTCCATGAGGGAGGCGGTGGCGGAGAGCCGCAGCCGGTCGATCTCGTCGTTGGTGGCCGAGTCCTTTTCGATATAGGTGTCGGTGTGGGGGATATAAGCCTCGGGCTGGTAGTAGTCGTAGTAGGAGACGAAGTACTCCACCGCGTTTTTGGGGAAAAACTCCTTGAACTCGGCGCACAGCTGGGCGGCCAGGGTCTTGTTGTGGGCCAGCACCAGGGTGGGCTTCTGGACGGCCTCGATGACCTTGGCCATGGTGAAGGTCTTGCCCGAGCCGGTAACGCCCAGCAGGGTCTGCTCGGAGAGGCCGTTTTCGATGCCGGCGGCCAGGGCGGCGATGGCCTCAGGCTGATCTCCGGCAGGGGAATAGGGGGAGACAACTTCAAAATCGGGCATCGTCAAAGACCTCCTCGCATGGATCTGGGCGCCCGCAGCGCCCGATGCACCAACATTCTAACAAAACATTTGTTCTATTGCAATAGCAAAAGGAAGGCTTTTCCTCACTCGGAAAAGAATCCGCTGTCCTTCAGGGAGACCATGTCGTCATCGGTAAAGATGAGGTGGTCCAGCAGCTCTACATCCACGCTCCGGAGGATGGCGCGGAGCTGTTGGGTGGTCATGAGGTCGGCGTTGGAGGGGAGGGCCAGACCGGAGAGATGATTGTGGGCCAGAATGGCAGCGGTGGCGTTGTGGGCCAGCACAATTTCCACCATCTTTCTGGGGGTGATCTCGGCGGCGTTCACCGTGCCCTCGCCCAGCTTGTGGCAGCCCAATACCTTATATTTCCCATCCAGGCACACCAGATACGCCATTTCGTACCGGGCACCCTGGGAAAAATAGGGCCGCAGGTACTGTCCGGCGGCCTGGGTGGAGTCCAGGATAGTGCCCATGTCGGCCCGGTCGGCCTGGTAACGGCCGGAGAGCACGGGGATGAGCTTGAGGAGGACGGCGGTGTGTTCTCCCACGCCGGGGACCTGGGTCAGGGCTTCGGGGCGGGCGTCCAGCACCCCGGCCAGGGAGCCGAACCGGTCCAGCAACCGGTGGGCCAGGCCGTTCACATCCCCCTGGGGAATGGCGTAGCACAGCAGCAGCTCCAAAAGCTGGTGGTCATGGAAGCCGTCGCCGTGGTTGAGAAACTGCTCTTTGAGCCGCTTGCGGTGGCCGTCGTGGAGTCCCATGACGCCGTTCCTCCTTTCCCGCACAGTTGAGAAGCGGACCTCCGCCGGACCCGCCGCGGCGGGGGCTGAGGGCCGCCCTGATGTGGATGCCTGATTACGCCTTGGGGCCGTACTGCTCCAGATAAGCTTCCATCTTCGCCTTCATCTCGTCGTCGATGTAGACCTTGCCGCCGATCTCCCGGTTGTGGAGGAAGGCGATGATCTCCCGCACGGTGACGATGGGGTAGACGGCGATGCCGTGGTCCTGGCGCAGCTCGTCCAGGGTGGAGCAGTCCCGGGTGCCCCGCTCCATCCGGTCCACGGAGACAATGAGGGCCTTCATGTTCACCTTGGCCACTTGCTTGAAGAGCTCGATGGACTCCCGGACGGCGGTACCGGCGGTGACCACGTCCTCCACGATGACCACGTTGTCGCCGTCCTGGGGCTTGTAGCCCACCATGGAGCCGCCCTCGCCGTGGTCCTTGGCCTCCTTACGGTTGAAGCAGTAGGGGAGGTCCCGGCCGTAGTTGCGGTAGAGGGAGGCGGCGGCGGAGACGGCCAGGGGGATGCCCTTGTAGGCGGGCCCAAAGAGGCAGGTGACGCCGTCGGGCAGGTTCTGCTGGATGCAGGCGGCGTAGTAGTCGCCCAGCTTGGCGGCTTGGGCGCCGGTCTTGTAGTTGCCGGTGTTGATAAAGTAGGGGGTCTTGCGGCCGGACTTGGTGGTGAAGTCGCCGAAGGTGAGCACGCCGGAGCGCACCATGAAGGTGATAAATTCCTCTTTGTAGGTCATGGACATGTGATGGCACCCTTTCCCATGTTTTGCGCCCTGGGCGGCGGCCCGGGCGGTCTGGTCAGTATCCTTTCTCCTGCGCTGAATCGCAGGAGAAAAAACGCATTGCAACAATGTCTGAATTCCATAAAAATGGCTCCATACGCC
The DNA here is from genome assembly GCF_052065695.1 of Intestinimonas sp. HCP28S3_D6. Lineage (NCBI taxonomy): Bacteria > Bacillati > Bacillota > Clostridia > Eubacteriales > Intestinimonas > Intestinimonas sp. HCP28S3_D6. Next base: position 22,110 of record NZ_JBQHTM010000043.1, on the reverse strand, counting down.
GTTTTTATGGAATTACGCGGCTACCGCCGGCTGAATAAACCGATGTTCGGTTTATTCAGCGGACATTATTATACATCATTCGGGTTCCCTTGACAATGGCGAAGGGCCAGGCAAGTTTCCACAGGCTGTGGAATATACTCTCCGGGAAGGGAGGTGTTCCCTTGAAGTGGGACTCCGCGTCGGTGCGGTACGGCACCCTGCTCCTCACCGCCACCGGCCTTGTGAATCAGCTCCTGGGCTTTCTCTACCGCATCCTTCTCTCCCGGCTGGTGGGGGCGGAGGTCATGGGGCTCTATCAGCTGGTGATGCCGGTCTTTTCTGTGCTCCTCTCCGTGACCGCCATCGGCCTCACGGCGGCGGTGGCCAACCTCACCGCCCAATACCGGGCCCTGGGCCGGGAGACGGCGGCGGAGCAGGTTTTGAGGCGCTGCCTGGTGCTCCTGGTCTGCCTGCTGGCCCTTCCCACCCTGGCCCTCATCCTCTTCTCCGACCCCATCTCGGTCTATATCCTTGGGGATGCCCGGACCCGATTGGGCCTGCTGCTGCTGCCCCCCTGCGTTCTCCTCACCGGTGTGGAAAACCTCCACAAGCACGCCTTCTACGGCGCCGGTCTGGTGCGGCCCCCCGCCTTCTCCGAGGTGCTGGAGCAGGTGGTCCGCACCACCGCTGTGCTGGGGCTCCTCCTCCTCTTCCTGCCTCAGAACCCGGAGCGGACGGTGGGCCTCATCGTGGCGGGCATGGTGATCTGTGAGGTGTTCTCCGCCTGTACCCTCACCACCCTGTGGCACCGGCAGCGGCGGGGCGGCGGAGCAAGGGAGCCAAGGAAGGTCCTGGACCGGCGGATCGCCAAGGTGGCCCTGCCGGTGGCCCTCACCGCCCTGCTGGGCAACCTGATGGGCTCAGCCTGCGCCGTCCTCATCCCCCAGAAGCTGGTAGCGGGGGGGATGGAGGTCTCCCAGGCCGTCTCTGCCTTCGGCGTCATGTTCGGCATGTCCCTGCCCATGCTGGGCCTGCCCACCGCCTTCATCTCCGCCCTGGGGCTGGTCCTTATGCCCAGACTCTCCCAGGCCGCCGCCCTGGGCCGGTGGGAGGAGGTGCGCCGGCGGGTCAGCGGCGCCATGCTGGCCACCTCGGTGCTCATGCTCCCCGCCATGGCCCTGCTGGCGGTGCTGGGCCCCGACCTGGCCGTCCTCCTCTTCCGGGAGACCGCCGCCGGGGCCTATCTGCCCCCGCTGGCGGTGTCGGTGGCCCTCTCCTGCTACCGCTCCGTCCTGGCCTGCTCCCTCAACGGGGTGGGGCGGCAGGCTGCCGCTGCCCGCAACGCCCTCATCGCCGGGGCGGTGGAACTGGGGCTCACCGCCCTCACGGTTGGCATCCCGGGAGTGGGGCTTAAGGGCTATGTGGCCGCCGCCCTGGTCAGTGAGCTGCTGGGGGTGGGCCTCAACCTGGTCTCTCTGTGCCGGGCGGCCGGGCTCCGGCCGGAGTTCTTCCGCTGGCTCACTGCCCCCGGTCTGGCTGCCCTCCTCATGGGCCTGGACGTCAATCTCCTCTTCCGCGTCCTCCAGGACTGGGGGTTCTCCAAGGGCGGGAGTGGGATGGTCTGCCTTGCCTTCGGCGCCCTGATCTATCTGGCAGCTCTGTCCGCCCAGGGCATCTCCTTGAGAGAGCTGCTGGGGGTGCAGAAAAAAGGGGTATGCCAACGGAGCGGGACGTGGTAAACTAGAGAAAAACGAAAAGGGAGATGGCTCCATGAAGGCATTGGTGACAGGCGCCAGCTCGGGCATCGGGCGGGAAATCGCAAAGGTACTGGCGGAGCGGGGGTACGACCTCATCCTGACGGCCCGGCGGGCCGACCGCCTGCGGGCGCTGGCGGATGAGCTGCCGGTGAAGGTGGAGGTGATCCCCGCCGACCTCACCGACCGGGCTCAGGTGATGGGCCTGTGGGAGCTGGTGAAGGACCAGGACATTGACATTCTGGTGAACAACGCCGGCCGTGGGCTCTTTGGGCCTTTTGACGAGACCGACCTGGACACCGAACTTTCCATGCTGGAGGTTAATATCGTGGCCCTCCACATCCTCACCAAGCTGTTTCTCCCGAAGATGAAGGCACGGGGACGGGGACACATCCTGAACGTGGCCTCCTCGGCGGCCTTCCTGCCGGGGCCCCTTCTATCCTCCTACTACGCCTCCAAGGCCTATGTCCTGCGGCTCTCTGAGGCGGTGGCCGAGGAGCTGCGCCGGGCCAGAAGCAAGGTGACCATCAGTGTCCTCTGTCCCGGGCCGGTGCCCACGGAGTTCGACCAGGTGGCCGATGTGCGCTTCTCCATTCCGGGGATGGACAGTACTTCGGTGGCCCGGCTGGCGGTGGCTGGTACCCTCCGGGGGCAGCTGCTTATCTTGCCCGGGGTGCGGATGAAGGCGGTCCACTTCTTCCAGCGCTTCGTACCCGACAAGATCCTGGCCCGGCTGTGCTGGGAGGTCCAGCACAGGAAGAGCGGTCCGGACCGGTAAGAGCAGAAAAGCGCCCGCTGTTCACAGACAGCGGGCGCTTTGTCAAATCAGTTCCCGAAGGAGGGGCTCGAATTGGACGCCGTCCAGCACAGGGGTGCCGGCGGACAGGGTGCGGGCCACGGATTTCTGGATAAAATCCACGGCACGGGCGGTGGAGTCGGATAGGGTCTCGCCCCGGAGGAGACTGCCAAGGAGTACAGCGGCGAAGAGATCGCCGGTGCCGGAGAAGCGGCCCGGCTCCAGGGGCGCCATGGCGAAGCGGATCTTGCCGCTGTGGCAGTCCAGACAGCCGGCGCCCAGAGCCTTGGGAGTAAAGCTGACGCCGGTGACCACCACGGAGCGCCTGCCATCCAGGGAGAGGCGGCGGAGCCACTCCTCCATGCCGGCCTGGCTGGTGGGGATTTGGTCGAAGGGCTCGCCCAGGAGGAGGGCGGCTTCGGTGAGGTTGGGGGTAATGAGGTCGGCTTCGGCGGTGAGCTGGATCATCTGCTGGCACATCTCGGGGGTATAGGTGCGGTAGACCCGGCCGTGGTCCCCCATGACGGGGTCGATGAGGACCAGGGTCTCCCGCTGGCGGAACCGGCGGATGAGACGGCGGAGGACGGCAATTTGTTGCAGGGAGCCGACAAAGCCGGAGTAGACGGCGTCAAAGGAGGTGTGGAGGGCCTCCCAATGGAGCAGGGTTTGTTCCATGGCGCCGGTGAGGTCCTGGAAGGCGGCGGCCTCTGGGGCGGGGAAGGCGGTATGGGCGGAGAGGACCGCTGTGGGCAGAGGGCAGCACTGGGCGCCCATGACGGAGAGGACCGGCAGGATCACCGAGAGAGAACAGCGCCCTAAACCGGACAGGTCATGGACGGCGGCCACCTTTGGCGTGCGATTCATGGTATCCCTCCCGTGCGTCTGCCCCTGCTGGGGTAAGACGCGCATTTTTATGCCCCCATGATACCACGTTCCCCATCGCTATGCAATTGACTTTTTACATGGGAAATGGTAGAATGTGATCTATATTCGGCAGAGAAGAAATGTCAACTATGCGCCTGTGATGGAATTGGTAGACATGCGAGATTTAGGTTCTCGTGTCGAGAGACGTGTGGGTTCGAGTCCCTTCAGGCGCACCAAAATGTTAGAGCAAGGTTTCCGTTGGAAACCTTGCTCTAACGTTTTTTAAGGACGAAATTAGAAAAATAATTTTTTTTGGGGGGGTAAACATCATGTTAACTGGTGCAAGTAGAATGAATTCGTGAAATAAAACTACTGCTGGACAACTTCCGAAAAAACGCCAGAAATGCTGGATCGTTTATTCAATGCCGTATAGAACCAGGAACAACCCTATTTATGTGGACTTGTGGGTGGAAAGGCACACGAACAAAGAGCCTCCATTCATGAACCAGCACAGAAAGCTGTTTAACGAATGGAGGCTGACCAACAAGCGACTGTACTACAGTTACGGAAGTGTCGAGTCTCCTGAATCCTGAGAACAGGATTGACAGTTCTGAATATGCCTGGCTACTTTCACATCCTCTGTCTTGATGTGATTCAGCAGCCAACCGACCAGCTGTTTGTTCATATCTTCCATCAGCCGTGGGGTAGCACCTTCTGCTTTCAGGTTGGTTGCCAGATTTTCTACCACCTTGAAAAACGTCTCATGAAAACGCTTGTGATTGGAGTAGTCAGGATAACCATATTGTACCTGGAGTGATTCTTCGTGACGGAAGTGCGTTATCGTATACTGAGTCAAAAAGTCAAGGGTGTTGCTCAGTTCCTTTTCACCTTTCCCGGTGGCGCAGGCCTCCAGCAGCCGGTTGATAGCCCGCAGCAATTCCTGGTGCTCCTCATCGATCTGCGGATTGCCAGTCTCCAGCTCTTTCAACCAGGCAAAAGATACCACAAGCCCGCCAAAGCCGCGCCGCGAGGACTTCTTGATGTTTTTCAAAACATACATCCGCTCATCGGCCTGAACCATTAAAGACTTGACAGACAAAGCTTCTTTCCCGCTGACATAGACCACTCCGTAACTGATCGACATGGGAAAACGCTCGGATTTATCGGCCAGAGCGTGATCCAAATGCTCCATCTTGTCAAGAATAACCTGAGACTTGCAGTTGGGAAACAATGCAGCAAATTCATCTCCGCCGATCCGACAGATCAGGTCGCTTGACCGACTGCTTTGCAGGAGCTGTTGGGATACTGTACGCAAATATTCATCACCGGCGTCATGGCCAAAGTTGTCGTTGGCGTACTTCAAACCATCCAAATCAATCATGCAGAATGTAAATTCTGTCCCTGCCTCTATGAACTTTTCCAGGTTCTCCAGACAAAAACGGCGGTTATACAGCCCGGTCAATTCATCTGCATAAGCAAAGCATTCCATCTGCTCCCGGTATTCCTGTTCAGTCGTGACATCAGTGATAACATGGGCGCAAGCCATCTTTTCACTCCACTGAATCTCATAGGCACGGATTCTAAAAGTCCGCTTGGTCTGGCAGCAATGATATTCAAACGTATGGCACTCATCCACAGACTGTCCGCAGTGCTTGATATAGTCTAAGAATTCATGATATTGCTTGCAGTCCTGCTGAGCGGGGGCAGGATCGAAGAAAAATTGTTTGGCACTTTGATTGGTATAGACCACATCACCAGTATCTTGCGAGGTCACTATGATCCAGTCTTTTAGCCCGTCCATCACCGACTTCATCAGTTCCACTGACTCAGCCAGCATTCGGGATTGAACCTTCAGTTGGGACTCGCGCTCGGCCAGCTGATGGATCATCTGATTAAAAGATGTGGAAAAATCGCCCAGAAAATCGACACTCTGGCTATAGTCGCCATTTGCCACCTGGTTTGCCTGCCAGGTCAGATGTTTCAGTGCAGAATGAAGTTCCTTCAAACTTCCGGCCAGGAAATTATGCCGACCGGGGGGCGTGGCATCCAACTCCCCAATTTGAAGGTGATGCAGAAATTCGTTGGCCTCCGCCAGACAGTCCGCCAAGTAGAAGATTCCCTCCTGCAGCATGGACAACTCCGGTGTTTCTACCCGCTTTTTTTGAGATAAGGGCTTATTCAGCAGAAGCGTTCTGAGCTGATCAACCAATAGATCAATGTCTTCTTTAGGCATCGTGCGCACAATTGGGTGCTTTCACCTCCGCGTTAAAACGGCATACCCGGGAACCGGTAGCCCAACAATCTACCTCAGTTACGACATATTCTTTTTTCGTGTACATTTTCAGGACACCGGCCAGAAATCCTTCGTCATAGTTGCAGACTGTCTCGCCGGTAATCGGAAGGCCAGAGCAATCCAAATCCTCGCCCACAGTCAGTACCGCTCTGCCCGTATCTGCATCAAACTTCTCTACGCGCAAGATACCGATCTTGCTTTCCTCAAGCACATTCTGAAGATGAGAGACAAACTCATTGAAAGGCAGCTGCAGGTCGAGCAGGTGAGACGCAAACTCTTCTCCGGCCAATTCACCTGCTTTGCGGAAAATATCCACCGTTGCCTCTTTGCCATAGCGCCTGGATAGCTCGTCTTTCATGGTGAACTGAAGTAGGCGGTAGACAAACACTGGCATGGTTTCTCCCAGGTTGCGTCTGCCGTCAATCACATTGCCGATGGATTCCCACGTGAACTTGTTTTCATCCTCTGCAGGAAACAAATTAAACATAGCTTTCCTCCTATAGTAATCCTTGTTTTAAACTGTCAACATCGAGGTGATGGCGCCCAAAACGAAGGTGTCAACTTTCTCTATACTTATATTAGTGTATATCGTCAAATAACCATAAAATATAAAGATCTGAATCAGAATTTATTTTTACAGGGCGCTCTGCTCCCCAATAAGACCAATTAAAGAAACGGAGCAATAACAGAAAGAATATGGCCGAAAACTCCCAACGCAAACATATAAGTTATTTCGTTGCTAGTTCACTGAGGTGACATCACCTTCAGGCTCTCGTGTTGAGAGACGACGGAGTCGTGTCCCTTCAGGCGTACCAGGACGAGTAAGCGGCATGCCGCCTGCTCATTTTTCACTAGTTTTATAAAAAGGTGCCTTTCTGTGTTGGTTGTGATATGATAGGGCGAGCTAAAAAAGAACTCCCTGTGAAGCAATGTCATTATATTGTACCTTTTGGCATGCTTGAAACAGTATCCACCCTAATTAAAGCAAGGCGGGCACTTTTTCTGGAATTTTTGGAAAAAGCCCCTTGCTTTTCTGTGCGGCATCGGTTAAAATTGGCTATGGAAGCATAAAGAGCGGCAGAACATAACGGGGGGCAACCCGCTATGCTCCGATGATGAGTGGTTGCAGCACGCAACACCACAATAAAATAGGCTGCACCGTATTTCCCATTATACTGATGGAGCGTTTCCTTTTCAAGCAAAATTCATTGAAGCTGGGACTGGTGTTTCGCTTTGATTGGATCTTAGTCAGGCGGGGTTGAGTTACGCACTCAACACCGCTTTTTATGTTTCAGGCAATAGCCCGGGGCGGGGATTTTTCCCGCCCACTGGAGCTATCTGTCAGAACGGCGATAAACAAGAGGAGATGACTTTGGGTGAGGCACAAATTTTTTCGCGTACTTTAACCGTAATACTCACGCTGGGTATGCTTTTCGCTACACCAGCCCACGCAGAGGGAGAGACAGCCGCACCGGGACTGGATAATACAATCGCCATCGGCGGACGCATTTCCGCTTTTATCGACGAAAATGGCGGACTCTGGACGTGGGGGACCAATTATTTTGGTCAGGTGGGAAATGGCGGAGGTGGTGACTATACCGATGCCAGCGGTGTCTCTTACCAGAAAGCGCCGGTCAAGATTTTGGACAATGTAAAAACGGTTGCGATCAGCGTTTATGACCGGGCCGCTGCAGTCACCCAGGATGGCGGCCTATGGGTCTGGGGTTACAATGACTCAAAGATGTTGGGGATGGGCGACAGCGCACCCACCTATACTTACAATGGAATGCCGATCCAGGCCTCTCCCGTCAAGATCCTGGACGGTGTCGTGGATGTCACCATGGGAAGCCCCATGAGCGCCGCGCTAAAGGAAGACGGCTCCCTTTGGATGTGGGGACTCAATCGGGATGGCGTTTTGGGAAATGATTCCATCAGCGATGGAAAATCTGTGAACGGAACTCCGGTTCAAAGCACACCGGTCAAGGTCATGGATGGTGTCGCCGCCGTCAGCTGCGGGACTTGGCATACAGCTGTCATTAAAACCGATGGCTCCCTGTGGGTCTGGGGCTCCAACCGTGACGGGCAGCTGGGGATTGGTGAAGGCGGAAGCAAGGTAACTGACTCTGGCGATCCCTATCAAGATGTCCCGACCAAAGTGATGGATGATGTCGTCGCAGTCAGCTGTGGTAGCGCCCACACCGCCGCCATAAAGTCAGACGGCTCAGTGTGGACATGGGGCAAAAATTCCGGCGGACTGGGCACAGGTGATTTTATCACCCGATTCACACCAACGAAAAATATGGATGGTGGAAAAGCCGTGGCCTGCGGAGAGAGCAGCACCTTTATCATCCGGGCAGATAACTCTCTTTGGGGATGCGGGCCCAGCAATGATGGTGATTTGGGCATCAACGACACCGGCAATGAGTGGAGCAACATGAGCGGATATTTCCAGACTGTGCCTGTGCAGATCATGGAAGATGCGGCTGCGGTTTCCACTAACAGCAATGAGACCTTCGTCCTGAAGACAGATGGGACACTTTGGGCCTTCGGGAGCAACTTTAACCAGCGGCTGGGTCTGGAGGAAAGCATCGTAGAGGCATATGTCCCCACACTGGTCCCGAACCTGCGTCCCAAATTATCTGACCAGGAGGAACTGTTTACTCCGCCCGTCACGGTAGGCGGTTTCAGCGATGTGGAACAGAGCGCCTATTATGCCAACGCAGTCATTTGGGCGGTAGAGCAGGGCATTACCAGCGGCACCGGCGCCACCACCTTTAGCCCCGACGTCACCTGCACCACGGGGGAGATCCTGACCTTCCTGTGGCGGGCCAATGGCTCCCCCGCCCCTACTGGAAATAGTGCTTCTATCCCCGCTGGGCAGTATTACTCGGATGCGGCGAACTGGGCCTTGGAGCAGGGCCTGACAGACGCATTCCATGCCGATACTCCCGCCACCCGCGCTGATACAGTGACCTACCTCTGGAAGCTGGCTGGGAGGCCCAGTGCCAAAGACGCCGTAACTTTCGCCGATGTAACCTCGGGCACGGAGTACGCTGACGCCGTAGCCTGGGCTGTAGAGCAACGGATCACCACTGGTACCGGGGCAAACCAGTTTTCCCCGGATGTCACCTGTACCCGTGGACAGATTGTGACTTTCTTGTATCGCGATTTGGGCCTTGACCTTTCCGATCATGGGATTGAAGACTTGCTTGGAGACTTGTTAGAATAAAATGAATCACTTCGCCGCCCCGCCGCATGGCAGGGCGGCGGCTTTTTTCTGCCTTTTTCAGACTAGCTGCATTTCATACAAGTGTTGTTGTCTATCTCTGTTTTGCTGGATTTTTTGATACGTCCCATTGATAAGCTGACATTTTTGACTTTCGATTCACTTAGCTGCCGATTTCTTGCCCGAACTAAAAACCAGCCGCGGCAGAAAAAACATGTGCCCTGCTGCCCCGGATCCAGGAGAGGGAACGTTCGGAATGCTGGGGTTGCTCGCCTCGACGCCCATATTTTATGTGCCGATCGGATGGCTGACCCTTGAATTCAAAATCTTGACAGTCCAATTACCGCGGTCCTATAATGAAAAAACAGGAAAAGACAAAATATTTGCCGACGGGTCAAAGCGCAACAAAGCGAGGAGACGAGGTCATGAGGGCAACAGAGATCACCACACCCATGCTTCTGCTGAGTGAACAGGAGCGGCAGGTGGTAAGCGCCCAGGTGAGTCAGGGATTGAGCGACCACAAACAGAAGTCTTACGCATCGGCCGCACAGTGCTTTACCCAGGCGGCCAAGCTGGGCCATCCGGTGGCGCAGTATGTTCTCGGTGTGTATTATGCGTCGGGAATCGGCGTGACCAAGAATGAGCACGTGGCATTCCAGCTCTATCTGGAGGCAGCCCGGCACGGGAATACTGCCGCCCAGCGTCAGACGGGCGAGTGCTACCTGACTGGGCAGGGTGTGGCCGCCGACCTGGAGACGGGACTGGCCTGGCTGGAGACGGCGGGACAGGGCGGGGATGCCAAGGCGTGTGAACGCCTGGTACAGCTCTACGGAAGCACCAAGCTCCAGGATGGGAAAAAGGAGACATTTTGGCGTGCCCGCCTGGAGGAGCTCCGACCCACCAGGCCCGGTAGGGACGGGACGGCGGAGCCGACCGGCCGGAGCGCGGCGATGGCTATGCCGCCGCTGGGGCCGCAGGCCGATCTGTTCCAGAGGAGGGAGCTCTACCAGAACGGAGGTGGCCGCAGCGGGACCGCTGGGATCACCAACGGGAAGTTCTATTATCTCAGCAAGGATGACAACGGCCGCACCAAGCTGTGCGAGTCCGAACTGGACGGGAGCGGCGCACGGGTTCTGGCCGATGTGGAGGGGTACGATGGGGCCTACCTGGCCGCCACCTCGGTCAGCGTATTTCTCTATCAAACCGGCATGGACGACCACGGGAATACGGTTCTCCAGGTCAGGGAGGTGCCCCTGGACAACGGGATGCCCAGGGAGTTCTGTCTGGAGGTCGACGACTGGACCGCACGCAGTGTGTACGTATATTGCTCCAGCCTGTTCTATGTGCTGAAGCAGAAGGGAATGTGCTGCCTGTGCGTCTTTTACGCCGAGACGGCGACCCGCAGAGTGCTCTACCGCCGGGCCTCCGCGATCACGGAGGTCTACGCCGGCGCCGACTATGTGGTGTTCCGGGCGCGGTATGAAAACGGGGACCTGGCCCAGGAGGGCTGGATGCGGTACGACCTGCATACCGGGGAGGTGCAGAGTCTGGATTACGCAATTTCCCCGGAGAACGTGCTGGACCACCCTGAGTATTACGACGAGGACAGCTGGGGCTATGTGAGGGATGCCGACTGTCGGGAGCGGGACATCGCCTTTTTCGATCTGGCCCGGGAGATCATGTGGCAGAAGGAGGACGACGGCAGCACCGTCAGTCTGGTGGCCCACAGCCTGCGCGAGGCGGGGTATCCCCGCTGCCCGGAAATCCCCATCTGGCACATGGAGCAGGAGTGGTGGAGCCGCCTGTACGGAAGGACGGTCTATTTTGACGGCGACCGGATGTACTGTGCCCCCCACTATGCCAGTTTTTACTGCTGCGGCCGGGACGGGTCCGTATACCAATGGGATTTTCAGAACAACGGCCACGGCTGCTGTGAGGACTTCTGCGTCGTCGGTGATCTGCTGCTCCTGGATGGGGATGCCCACGGAGAGAAGGTATACCCGGCCGGCGTACAGCCTGCCAGACCGCTGGGGGAGAGCTGGCGGAAAAGGGCCCCTGCCTGTGAGCCGGAGGTCCCCCGCATGCAGCCCCGGCCGGTGCCGTCGGCCCCCGCTGCGCCGGCCGACCTGGAGACGGTCAAGACCCTGACGGCCACCGATGTGAAATATGGCATCCTCACTTTTGGCGCTAAGTTCCATGTGGGCTTCGGAGTCCCCGTCACCGTGGAGGTGAATGGAACGGAGTACAGCGCCAAGACGCACGGCTCTACCAAAGGCAGGGTGGACGGCGTCAAGCGGATGCTGGCCGAGCAGGGGCTTCGGGAGGGGGACGTGGTCTGCGCCTGCTACGATGCCCGGGCACAGGTCATCCGTCTGGACCCCATCCGCGCGGAATAAACAATAATATGAGAGGAGATACGCTCCATGACCGAGCTCGGCGCCGTTTTATCCCAGATCAAGCGCTGTGACACTGCAAAACCCTATGTCTTCGTCAGCTACTCCAGCCGGGACTGCGAGATCGTGTGGCCCGATGTGCTGCGGCTGCAGCAGGATGGCTGGAACGTCTGGCTGGATGAAAAGAACCTGGACAAGACCAAGGCCTCCTGGAATGAGGATGCCCTCCGTGCCATCAACAGCCGCCACTGTAAGCTGCTGCTCTTCTATGTGAGCGGTCATTCCCTGCGCAGCGAAGCCTGTCTGAAGGAGTGGGAAGAGACGAGCTCCCAGCGGACGCAGAGAAACCACCGTGGGGAGGTGCCCACCCTGGTGGTGGAGGCCGAGCCCATCGACAATATCATTCACTACTGTGACAAGGTACAGATGCAGATGGAGGAAGAGATCGAAGACGATGCCCGCTTTGACAAAGAAGTGGACGTGCTGTACGATTTCCGGGAGAAGCTGTTTCAGAATTCCAACGACCGGGTACGGATCCGCGCCAAGAACACGCCGGGTGGGAAGATTGATTATTACGAGGATATCCAGCGCAACTTCCCCAACACCCTGACGCCGCGCACGGCTGGGGAGACGGAGGAGTCCCCTGCCCAGACGGCGGAGAGCCCCCAGCCCGCGCCTGCGGCTGCTTCGGCAGAGGCTGAACAGAAGCAGCCGGAGGCCGCCCCCGCGCCCGCCGCGGAGACGGACCTGCACACTGTCAAGACGCTGGGGCCCACGGACATCAAGTACAACATCTGCACCTTCGGCTCCGGGTTCCACATCGGCGCGGGCGCCGCGGTGACCCTGGTCATGGAGGGGAAGCGCTATGAGCGCAAGATGCACAGCGTCACCAAGGGCCGGGTGGACGGCCTGAAGCAGCTCTACGCCGACCACGGCTTGAAGCTGGGCGACGTGCTGGATGCCCGGTATTCCGTGGCGGAGCACACCATTTACCTCACAAAGAAAGAAACGGCACAGTGACAAAACACGCCCGGCGTCTGAAAGGACGCCGGGCGTGTTTCTATATGCGGTCATTTCGTATTTACCGGTGGGATGGACAAAAGGACCCGGATGTTCTCCCGGTCCTTCTCTTTGGACGGCTGGTCCAGATCCCGGTAGGGGATGAGATCGGTGTGGAGCCGCCGGACCGGGTCCTTCCGCTTCCCGTTTTCCGGCGTGCCCAGCCGCCAGTTGTTCAGGTAGTGATACCGGCACCAGCGGATGTGCTCCAGCTCGGCCAGTAGCTCCATCTGATCCGTGGATAGCTGGGCCGGGTCGGCAGGCCAGCCCAGAGCGGCCATCATGTTCAGCCGGATGTCGTGGTAGTCGGCGCAGCTGATGTTGGAGTAGCGGGTGAAGGCGTCCAGCGCAGCCCACTCCGCCTCCCGGGCGGCGGGGGTCTCCTCCACGTTGTTGTAGATGTGGGCGTAGCGCAGATTGATCTGCTTTGCCTGGAGGAGCAGGGTTTCCCGGAGGATCAGGTCGGGGTCCAGGGCCCTGTCCAGCCAGGGGAAGACCTTCAACGCTCCCTCATGGGCCAGCAGGTCGGCGGCGGGGGAGCCGTCCGTAAAGATCACCAGGTTCTGTTCCGGAAGGGCTAAGAGCAGATCCTGGGCTTCGGCGGCCTGGACTTCCTGGGGCAGCAGCAGGGTCAGATGGGACCGGCGGAGCAGGTCCAGGCTCTCCCACCAGGGTTCTTCGTGGAAGATCACAGGGTCACCCAGCCGGTCCAGCTGGGTGTGAACGGCGGCAAAGCGGCCGTCCCCGCCGAAGATATGGTATTCGATGTGCTGGTCGGGCTGGAAGATATTGTCCAGCAGGCCGTAGTACAGCAGGTCCTCGCCCAGCCGCCCGAAGCCCAGCAGCACGACGGTCAGCCGGTGTCCGTGGGCGGCGGAGAGGGGATAGAGGGGGTGCTCCTTCCAGAACAGTCGGGCGCCAGTCTCCTCTGGGCTAAACAGGTGTAGCCGGGGCGAGGAGACCGACTGAGGCTGTATGTCGGCGCATTGCAGGAATACGTCGGCGTCGGGGTGGGTGCGGATAATCTGGCGACACAGGTCAAAAGATGTTCCATCGTCCCCCAGAAGGATGTATTGGCGGGCCGGCAGGAGCCGGTCGCCCCCACGGGTGCCCCGTCGGCCCAACCGCTCTGTCAGCCGCTCGGCGGACTCCTCGGGGCCGTAGACCACCACGCAGTCCCCCAGCCAGCAGCGGAGCAGGCAGCGCGCCTGGTCCCGGATGGCGCGCAGGGCCAGCATGATCCCGCTGACCGTGGTGATGGGGGCCAGCCAGCGGGCCAGCTCCACGAACAGGTTCACGGGCGGGTCACCGTAGTTGAGCACGTACATGCTGACACAGCTGAACAGGGCATCCAGCAGCGGCTCTCCGGCCATGCCCCAGAGGCCAATCATGCCCAGGATCAGCGGAAGAACGACCAGGAAAAGCTTTCCTATTCGGAGCGGGATATTTTTCATGTGTGACCCTCTCTCTGCGTGGAATGTGACGGACATATGGTCTGTGGGCGACCCGGTCGAATAAAGCCATATGCCACTCTTTTCCATTATACAGCGGCGTACGGCGGGCCGCAAGACGGTATAGATGCTGGAGGGCTGATCACTGCACTGCGGCTGCGGCGCATGTCGGTGATTTGAACCTGCGCATCTCCCGTCGAAGGATGCCGGGCACCAGGATGGATACGGAAAAGCAATGGCCTGTTTCTGTACGGGAAAGGTGCTGTTTATAAGTAAATTCGGAGCTTTTTTCAATTTTGAACAGGGATAGATAAAATTGACAGTCCTTTGTGAGCGCAGTATAATGCTGTACATATAGTGTCGCAAGCCGGATCTGCTCGCCATTTCGCGGCAGGCCCAGGAAATAAGGAGGGACACCAGTGACTGAGTTTGAACGAAAGCGCGTGTTAGATGTTCTAACGGCAAAAATTCGTGCGAACGAGTGGGGATCCATCAAGCTGAACCAGGTTTCCCCGATCCTTCAGGAGGAGGGGATCGACCGTTCGATCTACGGAGGAATCGGTCCCAAACGTTGGTTGGGTGAACATTTCCCTGAGCTTGTCATCGACGGCAGCAACGGGATGGAAACTGTGTATCTGGCCGAAGATTCGGAGGCCCGGGAGCTGCGGAAGATTGCCTCCGTCCTGGAGACGTGGGTCAAATCGGAGGACCCTGTCCTCTTTGCCAATATCCCGGAGCGGCTCAAGACCCAGTGTGGCATCGACTATCACAAATATGCGGAAGGAAAGGGGCTGCAGCAGTGGCTGTTCTCCACCTTTCCTCAGTTTGATAAGAGCGAAGACGGGCGTCTCCTAATCTTCAGAGCGGAGCAGGCGGTGCCTCAGCCGACGGACAGTGCGGAAGAGATCCGCCAGATGCATGCCGTCGCGTTTATGAACTGGTGGAACATCAACACCAGACAGCTTCATCAATACAATACGTTTGAAGGTATGAAAGACAGCGAGATCAGAGATGCTGTGGCCCACCAGATGGGTGCCGCCCTGCTGGGGCAGAACGGTCTTCTGCTGAGCGCTGTCGAGGATGACCCCTCCAGACTCGCCTTCCCTACCGGTCTTACCACCAGCGGCGGAGAGATGATCTATTGCGTACTGGAGGTCAATCCCCGAAATGAGAACGGTTTGAAGCAGCACTTGCGCCTGGCGGGGTTCTGCTATCCGGATGAGCCGGCGGAAAATGGCCTGGGCAAGTGGCTTGCCGAGCGCTTTGCGCTCTCTTCCCACCGATTCCCTGTGGCCGATTATGGGCAGCTGCGGGATCAGATCGAGGCGCTTGAATCTGCCAGAGAGGAGTTGCTGTCCCAGGTAGAGGAGTACCTGCGGGCCTTGAACCGGGGGGAGGCTCCCGTGGCTGCTCTGGGCCAGCGGATCGGCGACTATGGGCGCCGGTGGTCGGATCTGGAGCGTATGCTGAGAGATTTCCCCTCCCTGCATGCCCTGCGGCCGCGGACCCTGCACACGCTGGAGGAGAAGCTGGACGAATGCGACGGGTGCGCTGAACTGGCGGCCCAGGCGGCCTCCGCCATGGACGAGGTGATCACCGGGGTCTGCCGTCTGTATAAGGCCAACCACCTGGGTGATCTCCGGGACGCCACGCCGGAGCGGGACCGGGAGCGACTGCATGCGATGTGCGGGCCCGAAGCCGGAGGGACGGATGCTTCGGCCCTTCTGACCATTCTAAGACCGTATCAGAAGCTGCTGGCCGTGATGAAGGCCCAGGTCTACCAAGAGGCAGAGGATGCATTGGAGGAGGTCACCGGGCACTTTACGGAGATCTCCTACAAATTTGCCACCCAGGTGCTCATTGCGTCCAGGGAAGAGGACTATCGCCCCCTGCTTGACCTGGACCGCATTGAGGGCTTGGTCCGCCAGTGCATGACGGTGGCCGCCTCCGGGGAGAGGGCGGATAGCCGGCCCGTGGAGCCCATGGATGCGGACGAGCTGTTGGATCAGGCGCTCCGCCGGGAAAGGGATTGGCCGCTGCGCTGGATCACCTGTATCAGCGGCCTCATGCCGGAGGACGAGCGGGAACAGGCCCTGGTCCTGGGCGACGAGGAGTCGCTCCGTCGTCTGCTTACCGCACCGGACTATAAAAAGCTGGAGCATGTCACCATGGAGGCCACACCCTTTGGGGCCGCTTCCCGTCTCCTGGCGGTCCAGGGCAACCGGGACCGCTTGGCGGAAAAGTACCTTCTTCTCGGTCTGCAGTACGACCAGGAGCGGTGCGTTCCCGTTTTGTACCGGCTTTACAGAGAGGCCGACCAGAGAGCTCAGTTCGAGGCCCTTTGGAACCAGTACAGCAAAAAGCTCCCATACAGTGATGATGATCTGATCTATTGGTTCACGATCCGCAGCGCCGATCCCAGCTCAGACGGCGCCTATCTGGACGAATTGGAGGCCTTCTTGGCCGAGCATCCGGATCGGCGGAAAAATGACCGCCTGAAAAAATACCTCCAGGATCTGACACCGCAGCTCCAATACCGGCCGGCGGCCTTCTGGAGTTGGCTGGGTGTGGGCTCGACACCCAGCAACACCTTTGAAAGCGCCCTGGAAAACAACGACCTGGAGCGGATCTATGCTGCTCTGGACGACGAGCCCGGAATGCACGTCATGGGGTATACTGAGGAGGAGATTGGACAGATCCGAGCGGCGCTGGGCCGGGACCTTCCGTCAGGTATGGACGCCTTCTCCAAGGCGCTGCGGGTCCTGTCTGTCCAAAAGAACAAAAACGGTACGGCGGAAAGATTGCTGTGGGCGGCTGTTTCGTCCACCAAGGCGGCCCTGTTGCTGTTTGACCTTTATAACGAGAAGGGGGACTCCGCAAGTGTCTGCTGGCTTGTGGAGCACCTCTCTATACGCCTTTCAGAGCAGGACACCCGGAGCGGCGCCTATATCCGGAGCCTGATCGAGCAGCACCAGCGGGGGACCTTGGCTGCGTTTATGAAGCTGCATCCTACACTCTTGTATCGGGAGGGCGTGCTCGACGAGCTGGCCGCCGACGAGCGGGAGCAGCCGGAGCGGGAGAAGATCTGGACCCCGCTTCAAGCCTGGCACGCCTCCCATCCCATCTCCAGTGGCTGCACATTCGAGAAGGCGTTGGCAGAAGGCGACCTTGCCGTCGTGCGGGACTGCCTGGCCCAGCCTGCGCAGATGGAGGCGTGGGGCTATCCCGAGCCGCTCCGGGAGCAGATAGAGCATGCGCTGGAGCAGTCCACTGCGCCGGAACAGGGCGAGCAGGCCGCCGCCCTGCGGATTTGGACGTTCCAGGGGAACCTGCACCGCTTCTTGGAGGGGTATCTGTATCAGAGCCTGGAGAAGGGACAGGGATGGAGCTATCAGGAGCTGTTCCGGCTGATGTTCGAGGAAAAGCGGTACAGGGAGGCGATATGATGAGAGGATTGGAGATGTGTTTTGGCGGTTCTCCCATACCCAACAGCCTGATCTCCGGGCCAATGGGGCTGGGCAAGACAACGTTGATCCAGGACTATTTTAACCGGGAACGCTGCCAAACGCTGGCCAGGGAAAAGAAGATCCTGGTGCAGCCTTGTAACTTCATGAGCAATCTGCTTTCAACCGATCTGATGGTGCTTTCTACACTGACCAGGGCGGTCGAGTCAAGCCTGCGCAATCTGGACCGGGACGGAGAGGACTACCGGCGGCTGAGTGCGATGTTTGAAGACGCTAAGAAGAATGAGGAGTCCGAAAATTCCAAGAACCAGGATACTGAGCCCGATCCGAAAAAAGAATATGTGAAGAGCCTGCTCCTACTGGAGAAGCTCACCACGATTCTGCGGACGGAAGGCTACTCCGTGACGCTGATCCTCTATCGCTTTCAGCAGCTGACCTGTTCCGAGGCCTGTGCCACGGATACCTTCTCCGCCATGGCCTATCTGGCCCAGCAGGGATTCATCTCCTATATTGTGGTCACGGATTTCTCCATCCGTGTGGGCACGAAAAATTATGTGCTCTCCAGCTTCGAGCGGATCCTGCCTGAGCCGCTGATTCCCGACGGCGTGACGGGTAAAAAGGCGACTGCCGCACTCCAGAGTGCCATCAAAAGCATGCTGGCCAGCTGGGAGGAGGACGAGGATGAGGCCATCCAGTTCACAGACGAGGAGCTGGCCGAGCTCTGGAAGCTGACCGCCGGTATTCCGGGTCTGCTCCAGCGCAGCCTGAAGGCCCTCTATCGGTGCCGGAAGGAGGAGGCGGGGGCCCTGACAGGGGAGAGACTGCAATGTGTGGCCCTTGCGAGCTGCCGGGACTTGATGCGGCAGTGGACCAAACACCTGGACGAACCGTGCTGGGATACGCTCGAAGCCATCCTGGACAGCGGGAGGGATGCGGATATCACCAAGGCCCTTCCCCGGGAGAAGGAACGGAGGCCTGAGCTGAAGGACAGCGGTCTCATCGTCCAAAACGAGAGCACCCAGACCTGGCGGATGATCTGTCCCCTCTTCGAGCTGTACCTCCGGGAGGAACTGGGACGTCCACAGAGCCCGGAGGATGGTCTAGTCGACGGTAAGGAGAAAGGGGGCATTGGGGATGGGGGCACGATCAGCGTGAATATCTATCAAGTGGATGAGCAGAACATCACCCATGTGTCCGGTGACTATCTGGCCGACGGGGCGACGAAGCACGAGCAGAACGTCCAGATCAACGCCGGCCTCATCTCGGCGGAGGAGTTTCTGAACCGTCTGGGGGTTGGAGATCTGGCTCTGGGCGGGAACTCCGGCCAGCCGGCGCTGACCCAGAAGGAGAAGTTGGATAACTACTTTCGGCTCAACCAGCGGCTGCACCAGTCCGCTGAAGGTGCTGTCCAAATGCTGGACACCGACGATGAGCAGGAGAATGACCACAGGCTGGACCTGCTCATCGCCCAAGCGGGGCAGGAGATCCTGCCCGACGTGGACCCGAATACGCTGGAAAGCGGCTGCCTGATGAGCATCGAGCGGCGCTTTGCCGACGTCCGTGCCTGGATGAAGCTGGAGGAGGAACTCAACGACCGGATGATGCAGTCCCTGAGTCCGCTGTGCAGATTTTATGTGGAGGCTGCCCTGGTGGTGGAGGACCATATGGAGAGCATCATGTCCATGCTTCAGGATTACTCCACCCATCTGGTGATGTATGGGAAATGCCTGGAGCAGAGCCTGCGGGACGGTCTCTTTCTCCTGCTGAAGACCCACCAGGACTTCTGTGACTATAATACCTACCGCCACTGCGATACCCGGGGAGACAACCGGACCTTTGGGGCGATGCGCAGTGAGACCAACGCCATGCTGGGCACCTTCTACTACATGCTCAATGAGAGAAAGCGTCAGCTCGGCGCCCTGTGCGCGCAATGCGGGGTGACGGTGCCCGGTGTGGTGGATGCCCCCATGCCGGAGAGCGACTGGGTCCAGTGGTGGCGTGACTTTGCCCAAAAGGTGCGTGCGGCCAAGAACATCCGCAACCGGGTCCACGCGGGCGGCAAATCTCCCACCAAGGGAGACCTGGACGACCTGCGCCGGAACACCTTCGGCATGGACGGCGTGCTGCATTTGAGCCAGGTCGGCCGTGTCCTCACCTCCAAGCTGGGGATCGAAGCCCGTCCGGTATCGTAATGCTCTTCCATTCGGATCAAATGCCACGGATATCAACACTGGCACCCGCCGCAGTCTTTTAAGACTGCGGCGGGTGCCAGTGTTTTTGTTTTGCCTCGGCTGGAAACGAGAGACGTGATTCACCGTTTTTCCCTATTGACTTTCCCTGTCTAATGGGATAGACTATCGCCAAGGAGTCTATCCCATTAGACAAAGGAGGCTGACCATGGAAACGCCCAAGATCTTTGAGAGTGAATATCGGTTCTGTCTCATCCTTTGGGAGCATGAGCCGGTGACCGCCGCCGAGCTGGTGAAGCTGTGTCAGGCCCAGCTGGGGTGGAAGCGGACCACCACCTATACCGTCATCAAACGCCTGGGCGAGCGGGGCGTGGTGCAGAACAAGGACGGCGTAGTCACTGCCCTTGTCTCCAGGGAGGAGGCCCAGGTGTCCGAGATCGACGAGCTGATGGAGAAAAAGTTCCAGGGCTCTCTGCCCGCCTTCCTCGCCGCCTTTGCCCGACGGCAGGACCTGTCTGAGGAGGAAGCGGAGGAGATCCGGCGCATCATCGAAAAGTGAGGAGGGGGCCATGGAAGCGGTATTTCTGAAGCTGGTCAACCAGAGCATCGCCGCCGGCTGGCTGGTGCTGGCGGTGGTGGTGCTGCGGCTGGTACTCCGAAGGGCGCCCCGGTGGAGCTTCTGCCTGCTCTGGGGCCTGGTGGCCCTCCGGCTGATCTGTCCCTTCTCTGTGGAGAGCGCCCTGAGTCTGGTCCCCAGCGCCCGGACCCTGCCCCCAGAGATCCTCTACGCCGCTGCCCCCCAGATCAGCAGCGGTATCCCCGCCCTCAACAGCGCGGTCAACCCTGCCCTGGCGGCCTCCCTGGCTCCGGCGCCGGGGGCCAGCGCCAACCCCACCCAGATCTGGTCCTTTGTCCTGGCCCGCCTCTGGCTGGCGGGGATGGTCCTCCTGCTGCTCTATGCCCTGGTCAGCTATCTGCGCCTGCGGCGCCGGGTGAGCACTGCCACCCTCCTCCGGGAAAATATCCGGCAGAGCGAGTGGGTGGACACCCCCTTTGTCCTGGGCCTCCTGCGGCCGGTGATCTATCTGCCCTACCGGCTGGAGGACCGGGACCTGGCCTATGTGATCGCCCATGAGCGGGCCCACATTCGCCGGGGCGACCACTGGTGGAAGGTGGTGGGCTTCGTGCTCCTGGCGGTCTACTGGTTCCACCCCCTGCTGTGGGCGGCCTATGTCCTGCTGTGCCGGGACATCGAGGGGGCCTGTGACGAGAAGGTGATCCGGGAGCTGGGGCAGGAGGACCGCCGCGGATATGCCTCCGCCCTGTTCCGCTGCGGCGTCCGCCGCCGGACCGTGGCCGCCTGTCCGCTGGCCTTCGGCGAGGTGGGAGTCAAGGCCCGGGTGAAGGCGGTCATGGGCTATCGGAGGCCGGGGCGCTGGCTGGTGGCGGCGGCACTGGTGATCTGCGCTGTGGCGGCGGTGTGCTTTCTCACGGACCCTCCCGCCAGCCGCAGCTTTCCCATGGGCGGAAACGGAGTGTCGGATCTGGAACCCCGGCAGATCGTGGAGCAGATCAAAAGAATCGAAGAGCTGGGCGGCGGAGCGGAGCCCTATGTGAACGCCGATCAGTTCGATCTCCTGCTGACGTCCGACTTTCAGTGGGATGGCTCGGGAGCGGTCCGGTTTTTCTATTTCAGAGATCAGACCACGTACAGTGCCCAGCTGAGGCTGTTCACAGAAGAGCGGCAATATTTTGTGACGGAAGCCCAGGAGTGGCCGGAGCAGAGCCGTGTTTTCCGGCTGCAAGATTATCTGGACGCCCTGAAGTATATGCCTCAGATGGAGATTCGGCGGCTCTCACCGGATGCGGATGGGTACTCCGTGGTCATGATGGAGAACGGTACCCCCAGTGATTCGATGCGGAGCATCACCTATGACGCCGGCGGGGTGGGGAGGCTGGATGGCTGGTACATCCATCTGGCGGTGCTGCCCCTGCACGAGGACCGCAGCAGCTCCGGCGACGAGACCATCCATCTTTTTTATGGCGCGGAGGAGGGCTCGGCCGGCCCTTCCGTCACCAAATGGGTGGACTACACCCAGGCCCCGGATGAGATAGACTGGGATGGGGAACTCACCGCCCAGCTCCCCCAGTTCCCCGGCGTGATCTTCCACTACACCCCTGATGAGGTCACTGCCGATGCTGGGGAAGGGGGAGAGCCGTTGGTCCACATCACGGGCATGCCCATCTGGAGCGTCTACTTCTGCGACCTCACCGGGGACGGCCTCCCCGAGCTCTGCGCCGCCCTCAGTTGGGGCTCCGGCATGGTGGATAACCGGGTGGTCATCTACGATTACGCCAACGGGGCCAGTTATGGACTGGAGGATCGGGGGAGCTACGACTACACCCTGCGGTATGACGCCGGGGAGGACTGCCTCTGGGTGGAGCAGCGGGACTATGAGAGCGGAGAACTGGTCTCCTCTGGGCGGCTGGTCTATGAGGACGGGTGCATCCAGGTCCCGGGTCTGGAGACTTAGGGAACCTCTGAATAAAAGCCTTTATCCTGTTTCTACTCAATGTATTAGCCGCCATTTGCGCTTGGTTAAGGTGATTTCAGTGCAAAATAGCCATTATTTATCTGCTTT
>NZ_JBQHTM010000042.1:0-33463 GCF_052065695.1 Intestinimonas sp. HCP28S3_D6 | reverse complement strand
CGCCGCTTTGCCACCCCACGGCGGGGCCGCAAAGCGGCGGTTTTTGGTATTCCGTCAGCGGTTCCGGATGCGGCGGAGGTAGCGGTAGACGGTGGGTTCGGAGATGTCCAGCTCCCGGGCTACCTGACCCACCGACCCCTTGGTGGAGAAGACCCCCTGCCGCTCCAGAGCCTCAATGAGGGTCTCCTTTTCCTGGGTAGTCATGCGCCCAGCGGGGACGCCCTGGCGGAGTACGGTGTTGTGGATGAGGGTGTTGGAGAGCTCCGGGATGGAGTCGTCCAGCTCTTCGGTATAGGGAGTCTGAGAGGGCACCTGGCCAGGGACGGAGAAGGCTGAGAGAAGGCTTTGAAGGTGGCTTGCCATTGCAGTGAGGTCAGAGACGTCGTGATTGACACAGATGAGCCCCAGCAGCTTGCCGTCTTCCTTAATAAAGTAGGTGGAGGAAACGAAGCGTTTGCCGTTGCGGGTGCGCCCTTCATAATTGGACACGAAATCCCGGTCCTGATAAACCCCGTCCCGTACCAGGCGGCGGGCCAGCTCGGTCATGGGATCTCCCACCTTCCGGCCGCTGAGATGGCCGTTGAAGATAGCCATTACCGATGTCTCCGGATCGGAGACGTCGTGGAGAATGACCTCGTAGTGGTCACCGCATACGGCGCTGAGGAAGGCCGCTATGGGGAGGTAGCGCTCCAGTCTACTTTGGTTGCTCATGGGTCCGGTCACCCTTTCCGGCAGTCAAAGACCGCGATCTGTTTCGTGGACCTTATTTTAAACCCGAACGAGTAAAAGCACAATAAGAAAAGCGGCTTGACAAACAGAAAATAATAAATTATAATCAATGTAACAAAAATTTATCGGAGGCGATCACTATGAAAACTCCCATCGTAACGGATCAGGCGCCCGCCGCCATCGGTCCCTATTCCCAGGGCATCTCCACCGAGAGCCTGGTCTTTGTGTCCGGCCAGCTGCCCATTGATCCCGCTACCGGCGTCATGCCCGAGGACGTGGCCGCCCAGGCCAAGCAGTCCCTGGCCAACGTGAAGGCTGTGCTGGAGGCCGCTGGCAGCTCTATGGAGAAGGTGGTCAAGACCACCATCTTCCTGGCCGACATCGCCGACTTTGCCGCCGTGAACGAGGTCTACGCCGCCGCCTTCCCCCAGCCCTGCCCCGCCCGCTCCTGCTTCTCCGTGGCTGCCCTGCCTAAGAGCGCCAAGCTGGAGATCGAGGCCATTGCCGTAAAGTAAGACTTCACTGGAACAAAAAGCCGTAAGCCCGCCGGGGCTTACGGCTTTTTGTTATAGAAGATCGCCGAACATCCGTCGGCTGCGGTCGGCATCGGTAACGGTGCGGTCCCGCCCGTGGTAGAGGAACAGCCCCACCACAGCCAGCACACCGGCCAACAGGTAGTCCAGAGCGCCCATGCCGCCGGGGGAGAAGGGGAGAACCAGATTGAGGGTGAGGAAGAGAGAGGCGATGATCCCCAGTACCGCCGTCACTTTGCCGCCAGGCATAGAGACGGGCCGCCGGAGCTCCGGATGGGTCCGGCGCAGCCGAAGCACGGAGAAGAGGGTGGTCACCCACATGATGATGGTGGCCAGGGAGGCGGTGTTGATGAGGGGGAGGAAGAAGAGCTTGCCCAGGAATGGGGCGAAGAGAACCAGGGCTACCGAGGCCCAGATGCAGCGAGTGGGGGTGCCGTATTTGGGGTGGAGACGGCAAAACCAGCGGCTCACCAGATCGGAACCGGCCAGGCCGTAGATCATCTGGGCGGCGGAGTAGAGGGTGGAGTTCATGACCCCAACGGCACCCACGAAGGCGGTGAGCAGCAGCAGGACCCGCACCACCGGCATGCCGGTGATGTCCACCAGAATGTCCGCGAAGGGAGCGGTGGTTTCCACGGCCTCCCGCCAGGGCATATTCCCGGCCACAGCGGTGGAAACCAGGCACAATAGGCCGGTGACCAGTACCAGGCAGACGATGAGGGCCAGGCCCGCCTTTCGGGCAGCCTTCCCCTCGGCATCGGCGGCGGCCTTGGCAACCGTCTCCCAGCCCGCCACGGAGAAGACCAGCAGGGAGAGGAGGGACATCGAGCCAGTGAAGTCGAAGTCCAGTCCGCCGTCGGAGGCGTAGATCTCGGGGTCAAAGTGGGCGAAGGCGGCGATGAGTCCGAGCAGGCACATAAAGAGGAGGACCACCGTAGCGATTTTGGCCAGGGCGGCGCACACGTTGGCGCCTCGATACTGGATATAGAGGATGATCCCTGCCAGGAGGAACTGGATGAGGACGTTGGGCAGAGTGACGACGTAGCCGCCGGCGGTGTAGAGGAGCCCGGCCTGTCCCAATATAGGGAAGAGCTCGTCCAGCAGGGCAACGGCGGCCAGGTCTACCCAGCAGAAAACGATGGTGTTCATCATAACCCCGGCCCAGCCTACCAGGAAGCCGCCCCGACACCCGAAGGCGGCGGTGGCGTAGACCGTCTCGCCGCCGGGGAGAGGGAGCATGGGGATGGCCTCCATATAGGCAAAGGCAAAGGGAAACTCAACCGCCATACAGAGGAGGAAGGCCACTGCCAGGTTGAGGGGACCACGGGCGGTCTCCAGCCAGGTGCCGGTGAGGAGGAGCCAGGAAGTGCCCAGCATGCACCCCACACCCATGGCCACCAGGCCGAAGAAACTGATGGAGCCCCGCTTGGCCGTACCGTTCATGGGCGGCCTCCTTTCTTATTTCCGGCGTTTCTTGGGGAAGTAAGCGGATACCATGGCGGCTACCTCACCCAGCCAGCCGGTCCGCTGCTCCGGGGTGCTCCCGGCCACCGGGCGGAAGAGGCAGCGGTCGAAGGCGGGCAGGGCCAGGAGCCCGAAGACGCAGTTCTGCCAGATGCGCTGGAGGGGGTCGCCGTAGGCGGCGTCCTCCACCGGGGCGGGGGTGTTGGAGGTGTTGAAGACCAGGGCGGCCCTGGCCTTCAGCAGGGGGGCGGGGGCTTCTCCGGCCTTGGGCAGGGCGTAGGCCTCGCCCTCCCGAAGCACCCGGTCCAGCCAGCCGGTGAGGATGGCGGGGGGCTGGCCCCACCAGTTGGGGTGGATCACCACGATGCCGTCGGCCTGCTTCAGCTCCTCCTGATATTGGAGGACCAGAGGGTCCTGGGAGAGCCTGCCCGCAGCCTCGGCGGCGGGCATCACCGGATCAAAGCCCTCGGCGCACAGGTCGTGGAACCATACCCCGTAGCCGTTGGTCCGGAGGGCGTCAGCGGCGGCCTTGGCCATGGCGGCGTTGAGGCTGTCTCCGCTGGGGTGGGCCAGGAGGACCAGCACCCGCCCGGCGTCCGCCGCGGGCTCCGGCTGGGGGGTGGGCTCCTCCGCCTGGGGAGCGGGGACCTCGGCCTGAGGTTCGGGAACGGGCTCCTCCGCCTGCCAGGTGAAGCGGTCGGGGGCGCCCACCAGAATCTTGGCCGAGCAGGGGGGCATGACGACCCAGGTCCGGCCGCCGTCATTGTGGTAGATCTCGTCGCCATTGAGCACGTCCTGGAGCAC
Source organism: Intestinimonas sp. HCP28S3_D6 (assembly GCF_052065695.1). Taxonomy (NCBI): domain Bacteria; kingdom Bacillati; phylum Bacillota; class Clostridia; order Eubacteriales; genus Intestinimonas; species Intestinimonas sp. HCP28S3_D6. Next base: position 29,933 of record NZ_JBQHTM010000042.1, on the reverse strand, counting down.
CGGCTCATTGTGGTGGAACTCCAGGCCGAACTCCTGGTGGGAGAGGTTGAAGAGGACGTAGATCCGCTGTTCCGGGGTGGCGCGGCGGAAGATCAGCTGCTCATTTTTGATGACCATGTTCTCATAGTCTCCCACGGCCAGAGCGGGGAAGGCCCGGCGGATGCGGGAGAGGGTGGAGAGGTGGCGGCACAGGCCCTGGTCCCGCTGCTCCATGTCGGCAAGCTCCAGGCAGGGCCGCAGCACCACGTCGGAGTGGGGGGTGCGCTTGCCCTCCACAGCCCACTCGCCACCATAGTAGATGGAGGGCACGCCGGGCATGGTGTAGAGGAGGGTGTAGACGTTCTCCAGCAGGGCGGGGTCGGTGAGGGTGCTGGCCAGCCGGTCCACGTCGTGATTTTCGGTAAAGTTGTAGAGGCACAGTCCCCGGTAGATGCCGCCGGGACCGAACTGACGGTTGAGGGAGTGGGCAATCTCAAAGTAGTTCTTGGAGTTGTGGGCCGACCAGTTGCCCTTCCAGCACTCGTAGTTGGTCACCGAATCCAGCATCTCCGGATTGGCCCAGCGGGCGTAGTCCCCATGGATGATTTCGCCCATGAGCCAGAACTCCGGGTCCCGGGACTTGGTGTAGTGCTTCAGGGCGCGGAAGAAGTCGAAGTCCACGCAGTCGGCGGCGTCCAGCCGGAGCCCGTCGATGTGGAAGCGGTCCATCCACATACCCACGGCCCCCAGCAGGTGGTCACGGACCTCAGGGTTTTTCAGGTTGAGCTTCACCAGCTCGTAGTGGCCGCCCCAGGACTCATACCAGAAGGGGTCCCCCATGGGGGAGCCGCCGCCGAAGTTGAGGTTCTGGAACCAGCCGCAGTAGGGGGAGGACTGGCCCTTCTCCCGCACGTCCCGGAAGGCCCAGAACTCCCGGCCCACGTGGTTAAAGACACCGTCCAGCATCACCCGGATGCCATTTTCGTGGAGGGTGTCACATAGGGCGGCGAAGGAGTCCACGTCCCCCAGGCGGCAGTCGATCTGGTAGTAGTCGGTGGTGTCGTAGCCGTGCTTCACCGACTGGCACACCGGCCCCAGATAGAGGGCGTTCACCCCCAGCTCCTTGAGGTGGGGAATCCACTCCCGCAGCTTTTCCAGCCGCTGAACCGGCTCACCGCCGGGATTGTACTCCGGACAGCCGCAGAAGCCCAGAGGATAGATATGATAAAAGACGGCGCTGTTGACCCAGTGCTCCATGATCCATACGCTCCAATCTGCGCCCGGAACGGGCATACTCGCGCCAGCGATGCTGGCTTCTTCAGTATACCACAACCGGCCCGGTTTTGCGAGGGGACAGTTCCGCCCGGGCGGGAAAAGCCGCTCCGCTTGACGGACGTGGTATAATATCAACAGTTGGCGCACGAGTGCGGCAGGATACCATGTATCCAGGCGTTTTGTGAACAAAACGCCTGCTGTTGATGTTACACCATAGCCAAAATCGGCGGAGCCGATTTTACGCCGCATCCGCGGCGCGCAAGTCCGCATGGACTTGCAGCTATGGTATCATCATAGGAAAACCCACCCAAGGAGGTTGTTTTTATGATCACACTGGGACAGCGCATGGAGGAGCTGCGCAATGAGCGGGGGCTGAGCCGTCCCGCCCTCTCCGCCGCTCTGGGCTTCCCCAAGAACGCCGCCGAGAAGTTCGAGACAGGGCGGCAGACCCCCACCAAGGAGCAGCAGGAGAAGATCGCGGCCTATTTCGGGGTATCCGTCTTCTATCTCCGGGGAGAGAGCAGCGACCGCACCCGCCAGGAGGACTGGATGGACGCCGCCGCTTTCACCGACGAGGAGCCGGTCTTTGTGCCCAAGCCCGCCCCCAAGCCTCCCAAGCCCAAGGCGGCAGAGCCGGTCCAGGGCGGCATGCTGGACGCCATGCTGGCCAGCAAGGGCGTGCAGGATCTGCTGCGGAGCATGGTGCTGGATGTGCTCAAGTCACCCGAAGGCCAGGCCGTCATCGCCCAGGCGGTGCGCAAGGAACTCAAAAAGTGAGGCGGAGCATCCATGCACAATGAACTGACTCAAAAGGACCTCCAGATGATGAAGGAGGAGCTGGACTATCGCCGGATCACTCTGCGGCCCCAGCTCCTGGAGGCGGTGAAGGAGGCCCGGGGCTTCGGCGACCTGAGCGAGAATTTTGAGTACAAGGCCGCCAAGCAGGAGAAAAACCGCAACGAGGGCCGCATCCGCTTCCTGGAGAACATGATCAAGACGGCGGTGGTGGTGTCTGACGTTTCGGCGGAGGACGCCGTGGGCCTATACGACAAGGTGACTGTCTACATCGAGGAGGACGATGAGACCGAGACCTACCAGGTGGTCACCACCATGCGGCAGGACGCCCTCCATGGTCTCATCAGCAAGGAGTCCCCGGTGGGGAAGGCCCTGCTGGGAAAAAAGTCCGGCGACCTGGTCCACATCCAGGTCAACGACAGCTATGGCTACGATGTGGTCATTCGGAACATCGAGAAGGCCCAAGATGACGGCTCCGTCCCCCTCAACAGCTATTAAAAAAGACCGCGTATCCCTGAAAAGGGATACGCGGTCTTTCCTTATACAACGGGGGAATGTTTTGTAAGGAGCCGTCGGTAGGTCATGTCGATGCCGAAAGCGCCCAGGGGGGCGGTGACCAGGATGGCCAGCACGGCCACTGTCAGCACCAGCTGTCCGCAGGGCAGGCCCATGGACAGGGGCACCGAGCCGATGGCGGCCTGGACGGTGGCCTTGGGGGTGTAGGCGATCATGGAGAAGAGCCGCTCCCGAAGGGGGAGGCCGGTGCCCAGCAGGCAGACGAAGACCCCAACCATGCGGAAGGCCAGGCACCCCAGAATGACGACTAAGGCGGCGGCGCCGGCGGAGCGGGCGTATGAGATGTCCACAGTGGCACCCACCAGAACGAAGAGGAGGATCTCGGAGGCCACCCACAGCTTGGAGTATTTGGCGGCCAGGCGCTGGGCCATCTCGGGCCGGGTCCGCTGGAGGGCAATGCCGCAGCTCATGACGGCCAGCAGGCCGGAGAAGGGGATGGTGCGCTTGATGGCGTTCTCCAGGGCCACGAAGAGGAAGGAGAGGCTGAGGAGGACCACCACCTTGGCGGAATCGCGGACGTGGAACCGGCGGTAGAAGGCGCCGAAGAGGACCCCGGCCACGGCACCGAAGGCCAGGCCGGTGACCACCGAGACGGGCACCTGGAGGAAGGTGGCAGGGGAGAGGGTGCCTCCCTGGGCAAGACCGGTGAAGGAGGTGAAGAGGACGATGACGAAGACGTCGTCCACCGATGCCCCGGCCAGGATGAGCTGGGGGATGCTGTGGTCGGTGCCGTAGCCCTCCTCCATGAGCTTGAGCATCCGGGGGACCACCACGGCGGGGGAGACGGCGGCCACCACAGCGCCCATGATGGCGGCGTCCAGTAGGGGGATGCCCAGGAGGGCGGGGGCCAGCAGGAGCATCCCCACCAACTCGAAGCAGGCGGGGACAAAGCACATGAGGACGGCGGGGCGGCCCACCTTTTTGAGATCGTCCACCTGGAGGGAGAGGCCGGCTCGGGTGAGGATAATGATGAGGGCCAGCTGCCTCAGGTCGGCGGAGATGCCCAAGATGGAGCCATTCAGCAGGTTGAGGACGTAGGGGCCCAGCAGGATGCCGGTGAGCAGCATTCCCAGGAGGCTGGGCAGCCGGAGCCGGCTGAAGACCCAGCCCAGGGTCATGCCGACAAGGAAAATGAGGGCGAGACTGGTGAGCATGGTGGAGTTCCTCCTTCATTTGTGTCGCAGGAGCGCAAAAAAAGCTGATGCTCCTGCAAAGAAATTGCAGAAGTCATCAGCTTTTCAGCGGTTCAGGCCATAGCCAGGGGAGCACTTCATTCCCCGGAGCAGCCCTTCAGGGCCGCCTTGCAGGCCATATCATAGCCTGAAAGAGGGCATTTGTCAAGAGGGGAAATCAATCACCACAGGGACCAACCCTGGTCCTCACGGCTCTCCAGCACATCCAGGGCGCCGCACAGCAGGTCGGCGGCATCGGCACGGGTCAGGGGGTCAGAGAGGGCGAGGGCGCCGTTGGCGTCGGTCTGGAGCACCCCGGCGGTCTCCAGATTCACCGCCGCCTGGCAGGCCCAGGCGGGGGCCACGTCGTAGTCGGTATACATGGTGGTGACGGCGGCGTCGGTGACCTGGAGCATCCGGTCCAGGAGCACGGCGGCCTCCGCCCGGGTGATGGTACGCTCCGGGTCAAAGACCACACCGTCGGCGCTGACCACGCCCTGGACGTAGCCCGACTTCAGGGCGGAGGATACATAGCCCTTGGCCCAGGTGGGGATGGTGTCATCGTCGGCAAAGCCGGTGCGGGTGACCCCCTCCAGGGCCTCCAGATTCATGGTGTGCATGGCCAGAGTAACGAATTCCTCCCGGCTCACGGGCAGGTCGGGCTGGAAGAAATAGGTGCCGCCCACGCACTCACCGATGAGAACCCCCTCCTCGGCCAGCCGCAGGGCGGAGCGGTAGGCGCTCACCCCGTCCATGTCGGCGTAGGTCACCTTGGTGTTGGCCTTTTCGATCTTCACCTTCACGGTGGCGGGCTCGGAGGTGTTGCCCACGGCATCCACCGCCACATAGGTGAAAGAGTCCTTGCCGGTCTTGTTCTCATACGGAGTGTAGGTGAAGGTGGCGGAGCCGTCCTCCGGCAGGGTGACGGCCCCCCGGGCGGGCTTGTCCACCAGGCGGAAGGTGAGCAGGTCGCCCTCCGGGTCCACGGCGGAGAACTGGCCCTGGGCGGCCACATTCTTATAGGTGCTCAGCTCCAGGTCCCGGGCGATGGGGGCGGCGTTCTCGGCAGTGAGCAGGTAGAGGTCCACTGTCACATCCTCACCGGCGGAGCCATCGGCAAAGACAGGGGTGAAGGAAAAGCTGGTGGTGGCCGCCGTGGGGGAGGCGTTGGGGGTGAAGGCCATGCCGGAGACGGCCTCCATGGCCACGGCCTCACCCACGGCCAGATCGATGCCGCCCAAGGTGAGCACACCGGCGTTGGAGTCGGGCAGGGCGGTGAGCACGATGGAGTCCAGGGCCTCTTCGCTGTTCTCCACCAGAAAATCGTCGGTGGAGAAGGTAAAGACCTCTTGAGGGGTGCCGTTTTTGGCAAAGGTGGCCACGGTGGGGTCCTCCGCCTCCGGGCTGAGCAGCTGGGCGGAGACGGGGAGGACTATGAGCACGGAGAGGGTGGCCATCAGGAGCAGCAGCACCCCCCGGCGCAGGGAACGGGGACAGTTCAAAACGAAGACCTCCTTCAATGACACAGGGTCAGGGTGTGGTCTTAGTTTGGACGCTTGCCGTGAGATTATTCCAGCCCAGTAGGAAGAAAGGCCCTTTTTCTCACTCCAGCTGACTGCGGTCCCGGAGCCAGCTGGGCAGGGAGCGCATCTTGATGCCGGAGACGATACCCATGCAGGCGTAGAGGGTGATGATGGAGGAGCCGCCGTAGCTGAAGAATGGGAGGGTGAGGCCCACCACCGGGAAGACGTAGAGGCACATGCCGATATTGATGCCGGTCTGGAGGAGGAGCATGGCGGCGTAGCCCATGGCGATATAGGCCGACATGGGGCTGCTGGCCCGCCGAGCCACCCAGATGCAGCGCAGAATGATGGCGGTGAGGAGGAGCATCACCGCCACGCAGCCGATGAGGCCCAGCTCTTCACCGCACACGGCGAAGATTTCGTCGGTGTAGCGGGCGGGGAGGGTTCCCTCAGAGGTGCTCTGGGTCTGGGTGCCCTGGAGATAGCCCTGGCCGAAGACACCGCCGCTGCCGATGGCCAGCACGCTGCGGGTCTGCTGCCAGCCCCTGTCCTGGGTCTGCTGGTAGAGGGTCTCGGGGTTGCCGGTGATGTGGTCGATGACCACGGTAAAGCGCTCCTGGATATAGGAGGGGAGGTGGGACCAGACCAGGGCCATGCCCCCGGCGCAGCCGGCCAGGCCCAGGAGGAACCAGCGCTTTTTTACGCCGGCGGTCCAGGCCATAATGACGAAGAGACCCAGGTAGACCAGGGACATGCCGAAATCTCCGGAAATGACGGCGATGAGTCCCGCCATAAAGAGGGTGTGGCCCGCCAGCTGGACCACGGAGCTGAAGCGGCTAATGCCCCAGTCCTGGAGCTTGCGGCACTGGAGGGCCAGCAGGAGAACAAAGAAGACCTTGGCCAGCTCAGCGGGCTGGATGTTCACCGGCAGGAAGGGAAAAGCCAGCCAGGAGTTGTTGCCGGTGGTCTCACCGCCCACGCCGAAGGGGGTGAGGAGCAGGAGGATGATGAAGACGTTGAAGCCGAACATCCACTTCCAACTCTTCTCGGTAAATAGCTCTACGTCTACAAAGGACATGATGAAATAGGCCACCACGCCAAGAACGATAGAGATGAGCTGGATGGGAACGTAACGGATGCCGGCCTGCCCCAGGTAGCGGGTGGCACTGTAGATGAGGACCACCCCGAAGAGGGAGGCGGCCACGATGAGCGCAAGGAGGACCATGTCCGCCTTACGGAAAAATTCTTTGACCCAGTCGGTAAGCCACACGGGCTGTGAACACTCCTTTTCAATGTCCCCGGGCACCCGGCCCGGGAGACGGCGGGAAAATGGAAAGGTAATCATCTTATTGTACCACTCCGGACAGATTTCGTAAACAGGTTTTACAGCGATGCTTTTTTGTGCTATAATCAACCGGATATCATTGCGGGTATACGGACCCGGAGGAGAGGAGGGAGATCCATTGGAGCGTGTAACCGACAGCCCGGAGGAGACCGAGGCGCTGGGGGAGGCGCTGGCCGGGCAGCTGGAGCCGGGGACCGTCATCGCTTTCACCGGCGACCTGGGGGCGGGAAAGACCGCCTTTGTCCGGGGCCTGGCCCGGGGCCTGGGGGTGCGGGAGCGGGTGACCAGCCCCACCTTCACCATCGTCAACGAGTATGAGGGGGGCAGGCTCCCCCTGTTCCACTTCGATATGTACCGCCTGGGCAGCGCCGACGAGCTCTTCGACATCGGCTGGGAGGACTACCTGGCCCGGGGAGGCGTGTGCGCCGTGGAGTGGAGCGAGAACGTCTCCGACGCCCTGGGCGACGACTGCCTCCGGGTGGATATTCGCCGGGGCGAGGGAGACGACCAGCGGATCATCACCATCGGAGGAGGGAAAGCAGATTGAAGATCTTGGCATTGGAGTCCTCCGCCGTGGCGTGCTCCGTGGCGGTGTGCGAGGACGAGGCGTTGATCGCCCAGTCCTTCCAGCACAGCGGCCTTACCCACAGCCGCACTCTTCTGCCCATGTGCGGCGACCTGCTGAAGAACTGCGGACTTGCCCTGGAGGAGATGGACGTCATTGCCGTGGCGGCGGGCCCGGGGTCCTTCACCGGGCTGCGCATCGGCGTGGCGGCGGCCAAGGGTTTGGCCTGGCCGGGGAACAAGCCCTGCGCGGGGGTCTCCACCCTGGAGGCCATGGCCTGGAGCCTAGCCCATGTGGAGGGGGACATCTGCCCCGTTATGGACGCCCGGCGGAATCAGGTGTACAACGCCCGGTTCCAGGCGGGGGGCGGGAGCCTCACCCGGCTGTGTCCCGACCGGGCCATTTCCATAGAGGAGCTGGCCGGTGAGCTGGAAGCGCGCAAAAAAACACAAATACTGGTTGGAGACGGCGCGGTACTGTGTTATAATGAATTGACCAAGCGGGGCCTGCCAGTGGAGCTGGCGCCGCCCCACCTGCGCCTTCAGAGCGCGTGGGGGGTGGCCCGGGGCGCCCTAGAGCTGGCCCGGAAGGACGACCTGGTGACCGCCGCCGCCCTGGCGCCCGTCTATCACCGACTCTCCCAGGCCGAGCGGGAACGGCTGGCCAAAGAAAAAGAAATGACCATGAAAAACGATAAAGGGGAAGAACGACATGGATAAAATGGTACACATTTTTGACCACCCTCTGATCCAGCACAAGCTGGCCATCCTCCGGGATGAGCGCACCGGCGTCAAGGAGTTTAGAGAGATCGTCTCCGAGATCGCCACCCTCATGTGCTATGAGGCTACCCGGGATCTGCCCACTGAGGAGGTCACCATCAAGACCCCTGTGGCCACCGGTACCTTCCGTATCCTGGCCGGTAAGAAGCTGGCCATCGTCCCTGTCCTCCGGGCCGGTCTGGGCATGGTGGACGGCATTCTGACCCTGATCCCCTCCGCCAAGGTGGGTCACATCGGCCTGTACCGTGACCCCGACACCTTGGAGCCTGTGGAGTACTACTGCAAGATGCCTACCGACATCTCCGAGCGGGACGTCATCATCCTGGACCCCATGCTGGCCACCGGTGGCTCTGCCTCTGCCGCCATCCAGTTCATCAAGAACTACGACGTCAAGCATATCAAGCTCATGAACATCATCGCCGCCCCTGAGGGCGTGGAGCGGGTCCGCAAGGATCACCCCGACGTGGAGATCTACTGCGCCGCTCTGGACGAGAAGCTCAATGAGCACGGCTACATCGTCCCCGGCCTGGGCGATGCCGGCGACCGGATCTTTGGCACCAAGTAAATGGAGTGCAAGTCTGTCTATGAGACGGCGCGGCTGGCCCTGCGGCTGGCCGCGCCGTCCCTTGCACCCGCTCTGGCTGACTACTACCGCCGGAACCGTATCTTTTTCTCCGCCTTCGACCCGGAGCGGGAGGAGAGTTTCTTTACGGAGGAGGCCCAGCGGGCCGCTCTGGAAAAGGACGCCGCCCTGGCGGAAGAGGACCGGGGCTATCGGTTCTACCTTTTTTTAAAGGAGGAGCCGGAGACTATTATCGGCATGGTGGGGCTCAACAATCTGGTGAGGGGGGCTTTCCAGTCCTGCCACATGGGCTACAAGCTGGACGGGGCACATCTGTGTCGGGGGTATATGACCGAGGCGGTGAAGGCCGCCTCCGACATTGCCTTTACCGACCTGGGGCTCCACCGCATCGAGGCCAACATCATGCCCCGGAACAAGGCCTCCCTCCGGGTGTCGGAGAAGGCCGGCTTTTACAACGAGGGCCTGGCCCTCAAATATCTGAAGATCAACGGCGTGTGGGAGGACCACATCCACATGGTCCTCCGCAGCGAGCTTTGGCAGGGCCAGGAGAAGCTGCCGCTGTAAAAATGATGAGAACAAATCAGGCGCGGAGAGCGGAAAGGCTCTCCGCGCTGCTTTATGGCCTGCGTCCCGGTGAGGCTTTCCGGGTTCTGGGGATTGCAAGACAGGGTCCGGTTTGTTATACTGAAAAAAAGCCCCGCTGGTGGGCGGGGCAGGAGCCACGGACAAAGGAGTTTGACATGAAAAAGCGAGTACTGGCGGTCACAGGGGCGGCGGGGGCGCTGCTCTGCGCCTCTGTGGCCCTGGCTGTGGGCGGCGGGTCGGACGACCCCCTGGTGAGCAAGAGCTATGTGGACGGGACCTACACCACCCAGGCGGTGGAGCAGGCGGAGAGCCGCATCGCACAGCGCCACGACAGCCTGTATGCCGATGCCGAGGCCAGGCTGAAGGCAGAGCACGAGGCCAATCTGGCCCGGCTCAGCGGCGATGCGTCCGGCAGCGGCAGCTATCAGGCCGCCTTTCAGGATATCCGGGTCAAGCAGGGGGACACCGTTCAGGTGACCGCCGGGTCTGGTTTCCTGCTGCTGGCCGGCAGCGGGGACCTCTCCTGCACCGGGAAGAAGACCATCGACCTCTCCAACGGTTGGGAGAAGGGGTCGGGGGCCTTGACTCAGGGCCGGCGGTATCTGGTGGCGGAGGATACCACGGCCACCATCACGGTGACCTCTCCCACGGCGGTGCTCTCCCTGGAGGGGTACTACACCCTGACAGAGAGCAGCAAGCCCGACTATAACGCCTTAGCGGACGCTCTGCACATTATGGGACTCTTCCAGGGTAGCGGTACGGGCTATGGCTCCGGATACGACCTGGAGCAGGAACCCACCCGTATCCAAGGCCTCATCATGTTTCTCCGCCTCCTCGGGGAGGAGCAGGCCGCCCTGTCCACTACGGCGGCCTGCCCCTTCACCGACGTGCCGGCCTGGTGCCAGAGCTATGTGGCCTACGCCTATGAGAAGGGGTACACCAAGGGCATGGACGAGGCGGCCAAGCTCTTCGGAACCAACGACACCCTGACTGCTAAGCAGTATGTGATTTTCCTGCTGCGGGCGCTGGGATACAGCGACAGCGGAGAGAGTCCCGATTTCACCTGGGATACTGCCCTTCAACGGAGTGTGGAGCTGGGCGTCCTGACGGCGGGGGAGCGGCAGACCCTGGAAAGCGGTACCTTCCTGCGGGCCCACGTGGTCTATCTCTCCTATTTCGCTCTGGACGCTGAGCAGAAGAACGGCAGCGGCACCCTTCAAGAGCGGCTGGTGGCCGACGGAGTCCTGGATCAGGCGGTGGTGACCACAGTACGGGCCGGCGTGACTGTCTCCCGGCTGTAAGGCGTAAGTTTTCATTTGCAGCGCACGAAATGCCAGCCCGCGCATAGGATGAGATGGAGGCCGGAGACGGTCTACCATCTCATTGGGAGGTACTTCATTATGGGGTGCAACAACGGCTGCGGGATCGGCGGCTTTGGCGGCGGCAGCTGCCTGTGGATCATTCTGATCATCATCCTGATCTGCTGCTGCGGCGGTAGTTGGGGTGGCTGCGGCAACAGCTGCGGCAATAACTGCGGCTGCGGCGGCAACAACGGCTGCTGCTGAGGAGACATAGGGTGCGGGCGGGGGGCCTCCCCGCCCGCCACAAAAAAATTGTCTTTTTTTAAAAATACCTCTTGCATTTCCTCAAAGGGTGTGCTATTATAATCTGGCTGTCAGGGAAAACCTCCCTGAAGACAGTGAGCGGCTGTAGCTCAGCTGGATAGAGTGACTGGCTACGAACCAGTAGGTCGGGGGTTCGAATCCCTTCAGCCGTACCAGCACATCGCAGGTGTTTTGCCTGCGGTGTGCTTTTTTCTTGCTTGGATTGGGCTCCTTTCGAACAGAAAAAAATCAGGGGCTGCGCTCCAGATAGTACTTGACAATTAGCGGAATATTCTATAAAATAAAATTTAGTTGTCAGGGAGAATTCCCTGGAAGGCAACAAGCGGCTGTAGCTCAGCTGGATAGAGTGACTGGCTACGAACCAGTAGGTCGGGGGTTCGAATCCCTTCAGCCGTACCAAACCAATAGGCGAAAAAGACTATTTGCAGAAAAAGCAAGAGTTTTCAAGCCTTTCAAGGCCCTTTAGCTCGAATGCTAAAGGGCCTTGAACTTTGACTATTTGCCGAGGAAAAACGAATACAGATCAGACTCGAACCCGCCTCCAGCCGTACAAGATACAGCAATATGCCCAGCCGAAGTTGTTCAACAGCTTCGGCTTTAATTTTTGAAAGGAATGCGTATGAAAACAGAAACGACAGCAAATAAATCTTATTTTTCCGAACTGGCCCTCCGCCTCCGGCAAACGGGCTTTGTGGTCCTGCCAGAACAGGATGGTTTTCTCCCGGTAGAGTGGAACGACCAGCCTCTGTGCCGAGTCGCCAGCACAGGCGGCATCCGATACCGACAGGAGGATATGACCGACTCAGATACCGAGCTGGCCTGTGACCGGGCCGCGGATATCGCCGCCACGGTCAGGGAGTACATGACTCTCCTGGATAAAGCCCCATTGCTGAAAGCGGACAGCCTGCACGAACCATATCAAGTACTGGCGGAGTTCAATGATGTTGTGCTTGCCGCCCTCCCCGGCAAACACGGCGTTCAATTCACCACCTGGGCGTGGATCAATGAGCGTACCAGCCTGTGGCAAGGTCATTATGCTGGAAATGACTATCAGGCGGCAAAGCGGGACTTTGCCATCCGCTCCGGCCTGCTGGACAAGCACCAGCTTTTTTCTAAGGAGCAGCTTGCGGAGGTCTACCGCTGCGTCCACGAAACGCTGGAGAATCATTATCCCATCACCGCGGAACGCCAAAAGCTGCTGGAGGGCGTGGCGGCGCAGATCGAATGTGCGGTTCCTGCCCTGGCAGAGCTGGTCAGCCAGTCAAATCAGAAGGAATTGGAGGCAGCAGAAGATACGGAATATCAGGGCATGACCCAGCAATTCTAAATCATCATCAACACAGGACAAGGCCGTATCCCGTTTGGGACGCCGGCCTTTTTTGCCGCCCTTTCGGGATAAAGGTCCCATCCGGAAAGGACAGCACGTGACGAAATACTTCCTGCGAGACACCCCTCTGGCGGGGCTGGAGCGGCAGATGATGACGCCGCCCCACTTCTCCCCTCGCGGCGGAGGCCAAATGATCCTCTGCCGGTTTCGCTACCGGCCCGAGGATGTGGCCTGCAAGCACTGCACCAAATACAGAAGAAAGCAATGCACCATGCCGGTATGCCCTTGGATCGAGGAGCGTGCGGAGGCGGGGGCGGTCACCTATTCCTCCCTGGCGGCTGACTATTATCGGAACTGGCAGAGCGGCAGGCTGGGAGAGCGGATCGCGGAGCTGCTCTCCAACAAGAAAGCAGTCGCCTATGTCCTCAATTCCCGTGAGGACTTTGAGCGGGCCAGGACCGCCCTCGCCCGCGACAGTCCCATGGACGCCGTGCGGAAAGCGGCCTTGTTCTATCAGATCATCCGGTACAGCTACGCCTCGGCCCTCACCAGCTATGGCAGCCAGCCCCACGATATGCGGGCCAACTTCCCGCTGATCGAGCAGGCCCACCGGCGGCTTGCCAGAGTGGTGGTGGAGAACAAAGACTTTGAAAAGCTCGTCCGCCAGTATGACCGGCCTGTGAGCCTGTTCTACTGCGACCCGCCCTACCACGCCACGGAGGGGTATTACCAGAACATTGGAGAGGACGGCTTTACAGAGAAAGACCACATCCGCCTGCGGGACACGCTGCTGTCCATGCAGGGGAAGTTCCTGCTGTCCTACAACGATGACGAATTCATCCGGGAGCTGTACGACGCGCCCGGCATCCGGATCGAGCCGGTGACCCGGCTGAACAATATCCGGCAGCGGTACGATCCCAACTGTCAATTTTCCGAGCTGCTCATTGCCAACTACGATATGCATGAGCGTGAGCGGGCCTCGGTCCAGTTAAACCTGTTTGACTATGAAAAGGAGGAAGATGACGATGAAATTTTTGAAGGAACCTACTGACAAGGGCCTCCACATCCCCAGAGCGGCCCTGAACCTCTGCGGCTTTGAGGCGGGAGAAAAGGTGGAGCTCCACACGGCTGAGAACGCGCTGGTGGCGCTGAAGGGCCGGATGACCGCTATGGAACTGCTCCGCGCCGCCCAGTCCCTCCAGCAGATGGCCGTGGAACTGCACACCCATCTGGCAAAGGTCTGCGGCCCCTGTGACGGCTGCGAGGGGGAATGCCCCTTTGAGACGCGGGATGAGGACGAGATCGGCCTGCCGGAGTACCTGCGGGAGGAAGCCGGTACGCTGGACAACCCGCGTATCGAGCAGCTCATGGAGCAGCTGGCCGGGAAACTGCAAACCATCTCCGGCAAAAAGCAGTACGGCTATCTGAAAGCGCCGCTGAAGTCGGTGGTGGACGAGATCGTGGACGAGCTGGCAAAGGACGGGCGCGTCGCGCAGGCGTATGACCTATGGTATGAGTTACGGGAAGAAGTACTCCACACCTACAAGGACGATCTGCCGCCACGCCTTCCGCTATCCCAGCAGAAAGAGTTCAAGCGGATCAAGAATCTGGTCATCCAGGAGGCGGTGCGGCTGGGCGAGCTGTCCGCTGTGTTCGCGCCGCCCGAGCCGGAAGAAACAGATGAACCTGAGTTGGATTCCGACAAGCAATACGCCCTCGGCAAAGCCTACCGGGACGGCCATGGCGTGGAGCAGGACGCACTGATGGCTGCGGCATTGTTTCAAAAGGCCGCTGCGCGGGGAAATGACTCCGCCGCATACGCTCTGGCCAAGCTGCTCCTCAACGGCGGCGACGGTCTGCGGCGGGATATTCCTGCCGCTGTGGAGTGGCTCAAACAGTCTGCGGAAGCTGGAAACCAATTTTCTCAGTATCGGCTGGGTAAACTCCTGCTCCAAGGAGAGAATGTCTCAAAGGATACCGCCGAGGGCGTCCGCTGGCTGACCGCCTCCGCTGAACGGGGGAACCAATACGCCCAGTATGCCCTGGGCAAGCTCTATCTGCTGGGCAAGGAGATTCCGAAGGACGGGGACGCCGCCGTCCGCTGGTTCACGCTGGCGGCGGCGCAGGGCAGCGAGTATGCTCAATATTTCCTTGACCACATGGATGACTTTCGGGGGCCATCCCTGTTCTCCTGTGCCACCCGGCTCCTGCGCCACATGAGCCGGATCTTTCAGGAGCAGACGCCAAAGGGACCTGCCAGAACGATCTCGTTTACGGATAAAAAGCTGCGCCAGCGGATTAGGGAAAAGAAGATTGCCATGGGCCATAAGGCGGACGATTACGAAGAACGAATGCAGCAAATTTAGTGGAGGTGAGATAAAATGCCCTATATTCATTTTACCGAGGAGCAGAAGCTCCGGGCTGGCTCTGTTGACCTCGTTGAGTTCCTGCGCCGCCAGGGAGAGAAACTCATCCGCTCCGGCCCGGAGTATCGCATGACCAGCGACCACAGCGTCACTGTCCGGGGCAATGAGTGGTACGACCACGCCACCGGGGAAGGCGGTGGCCCCGTCTCCTTCGTTCAGAATTTCTATCATCTCAGTTACCCGGAGGCGGTCACCCGCCTGCTGGATGGCGAACAGGGGCAGCCGTATGCACCGGCGCAAAAGCCGAAGGAAGAACCCATAAGAGAATTCATCCAGCCGCCCGCCAACCATTCGATGCGCCGTCTCTATGCATACCTGCTGAAGAAACGGCACATCGACCGGGAGGTGCTGAATACCTTCGTCCGAGCAGGACTCATCTATGAGGACGCAGAATATCACAACGCCGTGTTTGTCGGAAAAGACGAACACGGCGTTGTCCGTCATGCCCATAAGCGAAGCACCAACGATCTGGGCAAGACCTTCCGCATCAATGTGGCGGGCAGCGACCCTCGGTACAGCTTCCACTGGACCGGTACCAGCAACCGGCTGTATGTGTTCGAGGCCCCTATTGACCTGCTGTCTTTTGTAACACTGTACCCGGAGGGCTGGCAGGAGCACAGCTATGTGGCCTGCTGCGGAACATCCAGCCAGCCTGTGCTCCAGATGATGGAGCAGAATCCCGCACTGCGCGAGGTGTTCCTGTGTCTGGACAACGACAAGGCCGGACACACCGCCTGCCTGCGGATCGCGGAGAGAGTTGCGGAACAGTTCGGGATCGCCTCAGACCGGCTGATCCCACAGAACAAGGACTGGAACGATGATCTGGCCGAGATCACAGAGGCACAGGCACTTGCTCCGGTCACACAGCAGATGGGGTGAGCCTATGCCGATCCAAACGATTTTACTTCTTGCGCTGGCGGGCGGGATGCTCCTGATCGTGGCCGCCGCCACACACTTCTCCGGTCAGGGCTCCCTGAACAACATCAAGTCCAAGACCGTGGGCGATGGCCAGCACGGAACGGCCCGGTGGGCAACCAAAAAGGAGATCGAGCAGACCTACCGGCATATCCCGTTCCAGCCTTCCCAGTGGCGCTCTGGCAAAGAGCTGCCCCAGGCCCAGGGGCTGGTGCTGGGCTGCGAGGGCGGCAGCTTTCCGAAAAAGCCCAGGAAAAACAAGAAGCCGCCCAAATCGAAATCGAAGAAGGAGCGCCACCCCCTCAAGGCCATCGTGGACACAGACGATATCCATTGCCTCATGATCGGCGCGTCCGGTGTGGGCAAGACCGCCTTCTTCCTTTACCCAAACTTGGAATATGCCTGTGCCAGCGGCATGAGCTTCCTGGCGCTGGATACCAAGGGGGATCTGGCGCGGAATTACGGCACGATAGCGTCCAGGTACTACGGCTATCAGGTGGCGGTCATCGACCTGCGTAACCCCACCCGCTCGGACGGCTACAATCTGCTGACCCTCATCAACCACTACATGGATATCTGCCGGGAGGATGAGAAAAACCTCGCTGCCCGCGCCAAGGCGGAGAAGTATGCCAAGATCCTCTCCAAGACCATCGTCAACCCGGAGGGGGACGCCTCCAACTACGGGCAGAACGCGTTTTTTTACGACGCCGCGGAGGGACTGCTCACCGCCGTCATCCTCCTGCTGGCGGAGTATCTGCCGCCGAATGACCGGGACAAGCGGGAGAAGCGGCACATCGTCAGCGTGTTCAAGCTGGTGCAGGATCTGCTGGCCCCCAGCAAGACCGTCAAGGGCAAGAATGGGTTTCAGATGTTGATGAACCGCCTGCCGGAAACGCACAAGGCCCGGTGGTTTGCCGGCGCTGCCCTCAACAGCGCGGATCAGGCCATGGCCTCCGTCATGTCCACCGTACTCTCCCGGCTCAACGCTTTCCTGGACTCAGAACTGGAGCAGGTGCTGTGCTTCGACAGCGCCATCGACGCGGAGACCTTCGCCTCCCGGAAGTCCGCCATCTTCCTGATCCTCCCGGAAGAAGATCCCAGCAAGAACTTCATGGCTGGACTCATGATCCAGACCCTCTCCCGCGAGCTGTTTGCCGTGGCCGACGAGAACGGCGGCAAGCTGAAGAACCGGGTGGTGCTGTTCTGTGATGAGTTGGGCACCATGCCCGCCTTTGACATCCTGCCCCTGTTCAGCGCGGGGCGCTCCCGCAAACTGACGCTGGTGCCGATTATCCAGTCGCTGGCGCAGCTTGAAAAGAACTACGGCAAAGAGGGCGCGGAGATCATCCAGGACAATGTGCAGGACACGATCTTCGGCGGCTTTGCCCCCAACAGCCAGACTGCCGAGGTACTCTCCAAGGCCCTGGGCAGCCGCACCGTCCTATCTGGCTCCATCAGCAAAGGAAAGAACGACCCCAGCCAGAGCTTGCAGATGATCGAGCGGCCCCTCATGACCGCCGACGAGCTGAAGTCTATCCCCAAGGGGCAGTTTATCGTCATGAAGACCGGCTCCCATCCCATGCAGACCCGGCTGCGGCTGTTTCTGGATTGGGGCATCACCTTTGAGGAGCCATATACCATCCCGGAGAAGGCCGCCCGTTCTGTGGCCTATGCCAGCAAGCAGGAGTTGGAGCGGGCCATCCTGGAACACCACTACACACAGATCGTCGAGGATGCGCCGCCCCCGGTCCCGCAGAACACGCCACCCGCTGGCGGCATGGCACAGGCGCGGGACAGACGGCCCCACGGCAGGCCGCAGCGAAACCCAGATTTACGTACCGGCATGGAGGGAAAATAGCCGTGGGATATTTTGAGATGATCTACCGCTCCGAGCTTTCTCACCGGGCGCGGGCGGTCTATATGTACCTGAAGGACCATGCTGACAAGGACGGCCAGTGCTGGCCGGGAATCAGGACTATTGCCGCCGAACTGAAACTCTCCAGAAGCACTGTCAAACGGGCGCTGGACGATCTATGCAAAGCGGGACTGATTGCCAAAAGCCCGCGCTGGCGGGAGAACGGAAGCCTCAGTTCCAATCTGTACCGGCTCCTCTGAGCATAGAAACGGACTCTCCCGCCAAGGGGAGAGTCCGCGCATTTTGTGAACCGAGCCTCGGTCCATGATGAACCATCCAGAAGGACCCACTCCAAGAAAGTTTAGAGCAGAGAAAGAACATTCATCCTGATAGAATCTTGGGATCCACTGTGTTATAATAACACAAAGCCATAGGCGGGAGGTGTCAGTATGGCGATCGAGAACGGCGAATGGATCATGCGGGGACTGGACTGGGACGATCCCAGCCGCATCCGAAGCTGGGAGGAGTTAATTGGCTGGATCAATGAGGTCGGCTTTCTCCCGCTGTTCAAAAATGAGATTCCCGGTTTCTCAGTGGAGGAACATACCTCCGACCTGTACTGGTGGACTGGGGACGAGGAGCAGGACCCGTGGGAGTGGCGGGAACTGATCGCCCGGAGCGGCCAGGTGGCCTATGGCAAATTCTTCGGCAAAAAGGCGGGCTTTATCTCCAGAGAGTGGTTTCCCCACTTTGCCAACTACCGGCGGGACGGCTATGACTTCGACAGCCGTTGGGATGAAGAACTGGCCAGTATGCGCTGCAAACGGATCATGGACCAGTTTGAAAGCAAGGACGAGCTGTTTTCCTTCGAGCTGAAACGGTTAGCCGGTTTCGGCAAGGATGGAGAGAAGAACTTTGAGGGGACGGTGACAGACCTCCAGATGCAGAGCTATCTGCTGATCCGGGACTTCCGCAGGCGCATCAATAAGAAGGGCTTGGAGTATGGCTGGCCCATCTCCGTCTACTCCACGCCGGAGGCCCTGTGGGGCTATGAGCACATCGCCTCCGCCTATTCTGCTGAACCAGCAGAGTCAAGGGAACTGATTCGCCAGCAGGTACAGAAGAACTTCCCGGAGACGGGGAAAATAGAGCTGGATGTAGTGCTGGGCTGACCACCCATAATTTCCACTGGTACCAGGCATACTAAGGCAAGGAGGCGACCGGGGTATGAAAAACAGGACTTATCTCTGCGTGGATCTGAAATCGTTTTACGCCTCGGTGGAGTGCGTGGAGCGGGGGCTTGACCCCATGACCACCAATCTGGTGGTGGCGGACGAGAGCCGCACGGAAAAGACCATCTGCCTCGCCGTGTCTCCTTCCCTCAAAGCCCATGGCATCTCCGGTCGGGCAAGACTGTTTGAAGTTGTCCAGAGGGTGAAGGAAGTCAACGCCCAGCGGCGGCGCAATGCCCCCAGTGGGCAGTTTACCGGTTCCTCATGGAACGATCCGGAACTGAAAAATCATCCTGAGATGGAGCTGGACTACATTGTGGCCCCGCCCCGGATGGCACATTATATTGAGTGGAGCACCCGGATATACAGCGTCTATTTGAAGTATCTGGCCCCGGAGGATATATTTCCGTACAGCATCGACGAGGTGTTCATGGATGTGACGAACTATCTGGACACCTATCATCTGACGGCCCGTGAGCTGGCTCGAAAGATCATTCTGGATGTGCTGGAGACTACTGGCATCACCGCCACGGCGGGGATGGGTAGCAATTTGTACCTTGCCAAGATCGCCATGGATATTGTGTCCAAGCATATCCATCCGGACAAGGACGGCGTGCGGATCGCCAAGCTGGACGAGATGACCTACCGCCGTCTGCTGTGGGATCACCGTCCGCTGACGGATTTCTGGCGGGTAGGCCCCGGCTATGCCCGGAAGCTGGAGGCCAATGGGCTCTACACCATGGGCGACATCGCCCGCTGCTCCATCGGCAAGGAAACCGATTATTATAACGAGGAGCTGCTCTACAAGCTGTTCGGCGTCAATGCGGAAATCTTAGTGGATCACGCCTGGGGCTGGGAACCTTGCACTATCGCGGACGTGAAAGCGTACAAGCCAGAAAATAAGAGCATCGTTTCCGGGCAGGTCCTGCAATGCCCATATCAGTTTGAAAAGGCAAAGCTGGTAATGCGGGAAATGGCGGACGCACTGGCCCTTGATCTGGTGGATAAGGGGCTGGTGACCAACCAGCTTGTACTGACAGTTGGCTATGACCGGGAGAATCTGGACGATCCCCAGCGGAGCAAAAGCTACAAAGGCCCGGTCACCACAGACCGCTATGGCCGAAAGGTTCCCAAGCACGCCACCGGCACCATCAATCTGGACAGGTACAGCTCCTCCACCAACGAGATCATTCGGGCGGTGCTGGAGCTGTTTGACCGCATCGTGGACAAAAACCTGCTGGTGCGGCGGCTGAGCATTTCCGCCAACCGTCTGATTTGCGAGGCAGACGCGCCCAAAGAGCCTGCGGCGGAGCAGTTGGACTTGTTCACTGACTACGCCGCCCAGGAGGAACGCCGGAAAAAGGAGGACGCTGCCCTGGTCCGTGAGCGGAAGGTGCAGGAGGCCATGCTGGGCATCAAGAAGAAATTCGGCAAAAACGCCATCCTCAAAGGCATGAATCTGGAGGAGGGCGCTACCGCCAGGGAGCGGAATAAGACGATTGGGGGCCACCATGAATGACGAACAGATATAACGACATCATTGGCCTGCCCCATCCGACCTCGGCCAAGCATCCCAGGATGCCTCTCAGTGATCGGGCCGCCATTTTCAGCCCCTTCGCCGCACTGACAGGCCACGGAGCGGCCATCGTGGAGACGGCCCGGCTGACTGACCGGAAGATCGAACTGGACGAGGACAGCAGGGCCGTCCTGGACGAGAAACAACGGTATCTAGAGGAGATCATCGGCCAGCAGCCGGAGGTCACGGTCACATGGTTCCAACCGGATGAGCGCAAGGATGGCGGCAGCTATGTTACTGTTACGGGAAAATTGAAAAGGACGGACGGCGTTGAGCGTGTTATGCTCCTGACGGACGGCACAAGGATCCCGCTGGATGACATCGTCGGTATCGAAAGCAAACAGCTCCCAGGTGCGTTTCGGGATGAATTCTGAAAATCGCTCTGGGAACGGAATACGGCGCCGTGGATATAACCACAGCGCCGTACATAAAAAATCGTATTATACATATCAAAAAGCGAGACGCACCACATACAGGATGGGCTGCGTCTCGTTTTTGTTTGTCAGGATAGCTGTCAGGTTGGATCGTCAAGCCGCAAACGGCGCAGTGAACTCTTCAGGGAAAGCACCATATCGGTGATCAGCTTGATCTCCATATTGCTGCAATCCGCCACAAGCTCACTCAGCCAGCTGTTCATCAGCGGACGGGCTTGATCGATCTCCATACAGAAAAGCTCATCCGCTGAACACCCCAAAGCATTGATAATATCCAGCATGACCTGAAGGCTTGGGATACTGTTGCCGGTCTCGATGTGGCTGATGTGGGTAACGCCCACTCCGACCGCCTCTGCCAACTGCTCTTGTGTCATTTTCTTTTCCAAACGAACTGCCCTGATCCGGGAGCCGAGCGTTTTATAATCGACCATACTGCAAGTATCCTCCGCCAGCCTTGATACTTGTATTGTATGTGCAATCTGGCCATGTTATAATAATCTAAAAGCGCAATAGACCTTATAGGCATATTACAAAAACCGGATAAATTCAATTCACCCAATGAAATGGAGTTCATCATGAGTATAAAATCATGTGCCATCACTGGCCATCGCCCTGCCCGGTTCAAGTGGAAATACAAGGAGAATAACACCGGCTGCAAGCGGTTGAAAAAACGGCTGCGGGATCAGATCGTGGCGCTCTATGAGCAGGGAGTCCGCCGCTTTTATGTTGGCGGTGCATTAGGTGTGGATATGTGGGCCGGGGAAATACTGCTCCAACTGAAGGAACAACCAGAGTACAACGATATTGAGTTGTTTATCGCCCTGCCCTTTGAGGGGCATGATGCTGACTGGGACAGCCGCAGCCGGGGCCGTCTAAAGGTCTTAATTCAACACAGCACGGAAACCGTGGTAATTGGGACAAAGGCAGAGGTGCTTGCGGTCTGCTATAAGCGGCGTAATTACTACATGGTGGATCACGCCGATATACTTCTGGCCGTGTATGACAATGACCGCTCAATCCGCAGCGGAACAGGCATGACGGTCAACTATGCCAGAAAAAAGGGGGTGTCTGTCATATTGATCCATCCAGACAACGCAAGGGTTTCTATGGATGCCTCTGCTGAGTCATAGTGTCCTTGGCTTTACTTCTCGTAGTTGAAGCACTGCCATCCATGTAGTATAATGATCGTGGTCAAAAGCAAGAAAGCCTTTGCATTTACAACTCGTAGATTGGAACAAAACTGCCATGCAAACACAGAAACTGATTCTCCTTGTGGATGATGAAGTCAAGATCACACAAGTCCTGGCCGCCTATCTGGAAAAGGCGGGATATCGAACCATGTCGGCCCATGACGGGGAAACCGCGCTGGAGTTGCTGCGGCTTCATCCGGTCAATCTGATCCTGCTGGACTTAATGCTGCCGGATATACCGGGAGAGACATTATGCGGGCAGATCCGCGCACAGTACCGCATCCCCATCATCATGCTTACAGCCAAGAGCCAGGAGCAGGACATTCTGGATGGTTTAGAGGTCGGTGCGGACGATTATCTGACAAAGCCATTCAGCCCCCGTGTTGTGGTAGCCAAAGTGGGAGCGGTATTGCGGAGGACGGAGAGCGACAAGTTGTTGAGCGTTCCAGTCTCCTATCGGGACGGATATCTGGTGATCGACTTTCAGAACAAAACCGTTTTGAAGGAAGGGGCGCCCATCCACCTGACGCCATCGGAGTATCAAATACTGCGGACACTTGCCAAAGCGCCGAAACGGATCTTTACCAGAGAACAGCTGATCTCCTATGCGCTGGGAGATGATTACGACGGCTATAACCGAAGTGTTGATACCTACATTAAAAGCCTCCGCAGCAAAATCGAACCAGACAGACATGACCCGGAGTTTATTGTCACTGTGCATGGTGTGGGCTATCAGTTCCAAGGCTGATGGGAGGGAGAGCAAATGGTACATTCCCTGAAGGCGAAGTTGACTGTTTACTTCTCCGCCCTGCTAATATTCTCTCTTGGCGCAATGACGCTCCTGTTTAACCTGACTCTGGACAACCTGTTTGCGCACTATGCCAACGACCAACGCCAGCGCCAGATACAGCAGATCATTGAGCAGGTCGAGGAGCAGTACCTGCCAGAAAGCCAAAGCTATAACATTGACGCAGTAGAGGTGATCGGTAATGCGGCGCTGCAAAACGGCCTGATTGTCCATGTGCAGACGCGCAACGGAGAGGTGGACTGGGATATCTCCATACATAAAGCACAAGAGTGCCAAATCGCACTGCAGCATGCAGAGGAGAATATGCACAGCCGCTATCCCTCTTTTAACGGTGCTTATTCAGAAACCACATACGATCTCTCCAGCGATGGAACGCTGACGGGCTATCTGACGGTTGGATATTACGGTCCCTATGCGTTGGACGATGACGCATTGATATTACTGAATACGCTCAATCGAGTAACGCTGGGGCTGGGTATTGCTTTTCTGCTTGTGGCCATGGTGCTTGCCTTCTTTGCGGCCAGACGCATCGCCCGACCGATCTCGGCGACAGTCGAGGTGACCCGCAGTATCGCGGAGGGGGACTATGGGCGAAAAATTGAAACAAAGACGAAAACCAAAGAGCTGGCGTCCCTCATGCAGTCGGTCAACGAGATGTCTGAAACGCTAAAACTGAGGGAACAGCAAAAGCGCCGGATGACTGCGGATGTGGCCCATGAGCTGAGAACACCACTAACCAATCTGCAAAGCCATGTGGAGGCGGTCATCGACGGGATATGGGAGCCGTCCCCGGAGCTGTTTCAGGGCTATCGGGAGGAGATTTTGCGGCTGACACGGCTGGTGGAGCAGCTTCAGGAATTGTCCAATCTGGAAAGCGGACAGATCATACTACATCTGGAACCAATGTCTGTTGCGGAATTGTTAGAGGACATTCGCCTTGATTTTCTTGCCAGATTTCAGAACAAAGGGGTCGCCTTTGAGTTAGATACCACTCCAGAAGGACTTGCCATGGTATGCGATCAGGATCGCATCAAGCAATGTTTGACCAACCTTGTCTCCAATGCGCTGCGGGCCACGCCGGAGAGCGGGATCGTCCGGCTGGAAGGCCGGCAGGAAAAAGACTTGATCCAGTTATCTGTGTCGGATACGGGCGAAGGCATTCCAGAGGAGCACCTTTCTCAGCTGTTCGAGCGGTTTTACCGGGTAGACCCATCCAGAAGCCAGCAGACCGGCGGCATGGGGATCGGGCTGGCTATTACAAAGTCCATCGTTGAGGCACATGGGGGAACCATCACGGCAGAGAGCGTCATCGGGAAAGGCTCAAAGTTTACCATTTGCATTCCGCTGCAAAGCGTATAACGAGAGCGGCAGGCCGGTTTTGAACTGGCCCGCCGCTTCTTTATTTGTTCCCATCGATTCGGCTTTTCCCATGCAATTTCCGATATTCCAGGGGTGACATCTCATAGGTTTCCCGGAATACCACGGAAAAGCGGCTCTGGCTCTCGTAGCCCACAGCTTGGGCAATTTGGGCGATACTATCCTTGGTCTGCGTCAGCAGCAGGGCCGCTTTCTCCATTCGGTGTTCATTCATGTGGGCGGCAAGGGAATCGCCATAAACCGCCTTGAACACAGCTTTCAATGTGGTGGGGTTGATCAGATACCGCTGAGACAGCTCCTGAATGGTGACCCGCTGCTCCATGTGCTGCAAAATATAATCGTGGACGCTGCGGGCGATCTCCACCTGCTCCGTCTGGTATTTGTCCGCTTCCCGTTTGGGTGATAAAGAAACCGCACTGAGATGGAGCAGCAGTTCCATGACCTTCAAACGGAAATACGCCTGCTGAAGCGGTTCCGGCTGCCCATAGAAACCGCCGAAAATAGGCTCTGTTTTCTCGTTTCCCGTAAGCGTCGCAGATGTCCCTCCGGCACAGAACTTTTCTGCCAATGCCTGTGCGGTCACGCCTGTTCCGCCAAGGAAGTCAGGCAGAGCCATATCAAATTTGGACAGATCCAGCCAGATGGCCAGCCCCTCATAGTGCCCCACTGGGAATGTCATGACCGAACCGGCGCAGAGCTGTCTGGTGTGCAGGGAAAAATCGCCGGGGCCAAGGTAAATCGAACTGCCGTCTTTCATGTTCCAGCCAACACGCCCGTAGCGGCAGTAGTTGATCTCCAGAAGGTCGCGCTCCGCTCCATGCTGGCAGGAAACCTGCCCCGCCAGAAAGTCCTGAAAAACAAGGGTACAGCCGGGGAATACTTCCCAAGAGGTTTTTTGTCCTTTTCCTCCTGGAATGGCCTCCGTGTGCCTCACACCACCTTTCCCGTCTGCAACGGGATGATGCTCCTCCAGAAGCAGGCCGTCCGGAACATCAGCCAATGCAGTTTGAATTTTTGGAAGATGCTGATGATACAAGCCGATCCCTCCGTTTTCCTCCTGCCTAATCCGGGCAGGATATCTTCATGATCTTCTCGATGACCTGATGGAGCAAAACGCTCTGCTCCGTCTCCGCCGCTTTATAGTAGACCTCTTTCCCCTCACGGCGACTGACAATCAATCCACGGTCTTTTAACTGCCGCAGATGGTGGGACACAGCAGGGCTTGTCATCTCCACCATAGCGGAGATGTTGATGACGCACTCCTCGCAGTGACACAGCAGCCAGAAGATCCGCAGCCGGCTGGAATCATCCAAAAGCTTGAATGTCCCGGCAACGGTCTGGAATGTTTCCGGCTTTGCCAACTGCGCCTTCAAAAACTCCGTATTCTGTCCCTCGCCGTGGTGATGGGGGAGCTGCAAGTCAGACATCACATATCCCTCCTTGAAAATTGTCCGTTTTGGAAATGCTTTTTGCCGGTTTGGAAGAAAGGCAGCGTAAGGCATTGACTTCCCGCCGCGAATCCATCATACTACAATCACATCAATTAAACAAGTGCTTGATTGATAAATCCAACAATTTCGAGAGGAGCTATTCCGATGAAAAAGACCTATAAGATCGAAGTTGACTGCGCCAACTGCGCCAATCTGATGGAGGACGCCGCCAGAAAGACCCCCGGCGTCGCCGCCGCCACCGTTAACTTCATGACCCAGAAGATGATCGTGGAGTTTCAGGATGGCCAGGAGCCGAAGGAGGTCATGCAGGCAGTCCTGAAAGCCTGCAAGAAGGTGGAGCCTGACTGCGAGATTGAACTTTGACCCGCAAGCGCCCCGGACGCATCAGGCGAAAGGGGCGCGTCTTTCACAGAAAGTATTAAATGATTGAGCAATCAATAAATTAAAGGGGGTTATACCGTGACAAAAAAGCAAACGATCATGCTGGTACGCATCTTGATTGCGGCGGCAATGATGATTGCGTTGAATTTCCTGGCGCTGCCCATGGGACTCTCAACGGCGCTTTATATGGCCGCTTACCTAATTATCGGCTATGACATTTTGAGGAAGGCCGTGAAGGGCATCCTGAACGGCCAGGTGTTTGACGAAAACTTTCTGATGGCGGTGGCCACCATCGGCGCCATCGCACTGGCCATCTATGAAAAGAGCGGCGACTACAACGAGGCCATCGCCGTCATGCTGTTCTATCAGGTGGGTGAGCTGTTCCAGAGCTATGCCGTAGGAAAGAGCCGTAGAAACATTACCGCTCTCATGGACATTCGACCGGACTACGCCAATATTGAGCGGAACGGACAGCTGGAAAAGGTAGATCCGGACGAAGTGGAGATCGGCACTGTGATCGTGGTGCAGCCCGGCGAAAAAGTCCCCATTGACGGCATCATCATTGAGGGTAATTCCGCCTTGAACACCTCCGCACTGACTGGTGAAAGTCTGCCCCGTGAGGCCGCTGTGGATGACGAGGTCATCAGCGGCTGCATCAATATGACCGGTGTTCTGAAGATCCGAACCACCAAGGAGTTTGGTGAGTCTACTGTATCCAAGATTCTGGAACTGGTAGAGGAATCCAGCTCCCGGAAATCCAAGTCGGAGGACTTTATCTCCAAGTTCGCCAAGGTCTACACGCCGTTGGTCTGTATCGCCGCGTTGCTGTTGGCGGTGCTGCCCCCCATCGGAAATATGCTGATGGGCAATCCCGCTAACTGGGCTAACTGGATCTATAGCGCCCTGACCTTCCTGGTCATCAGCTGCCCCTGCGCTCTGGTGGTCAGCGTTCCCCTCAGCTTCTTCGCCGGTATTGGCGGCGCCAGCAAGGAGGGCGTTCTGATCAAGGGCTCCAACTATATGGAGACCCTGTCCCAGACCAAGGTGGTGGTGTTTGACAAGACCGGCACTCTGACTCAGGGCGTGTTTGAGGTCAACGGCATCCACCACAACACCATGGAGGAAGAAAAGCTGCTGGAATACGCGGCGTTGGCCGAGTGTTCCTCCTCCCATCCCATCAGCAAGAGCCTGCAGAGAGCCTACGGGAAAGAAATCGACCGCAGCCGTGTGACCGATATCGAGGAGATCAGCGGTCATGGACTGATCGCCAAGGTGGACGGCGTTGAGGTTGCCGCCGGCAATGCGAAGCTGATGCAGCGTCTGGCCATCCCCTATGCGGATTGCAGCTCGGTTGGCACCATCATCCATGTGGCCATCAACGGCGAATACGCCGGACACATCCTGATCTCCGACATCGAGAAGCCCAACTCCAAGGCAGCTATCTCCGCACTGAAAAAGGCCGGAGTGGAAAAGACCGTCATGCTCACCGGCGATGCCAAGCGGGTGGCGGACCGTGTGGCAGCCGATTTGGGCGTGGACGAGGTTCACAGCGAGTTGCTCCCCGGCGACAAGGTGACCCAAGTGGAGAAGCTGCTGGCCGCAAAGCCGCCGAAGGCGAAGCTGGCCTTTGTGGGCGACGGCATCAACGACGCCCCCGTGCTGGGGCGGGCGGACATCGGCATCGCCATGGGCGCTATGGGCTCTGATGCGGCTATTGAGGCGGCGGATGTGGTTCTGATGGATGATGACCCCATGAAAATCGCAAAGGGCATCAAGATCTCCCGGAAGTGCATCTCCATCGTCTATCAGAACATCACTCTGGCTCTGGTGGTCAAGTTTATCTGCCTTGCTCTGGGTGCGATAGGCCGGGCCAATATGTGGATGGCGATTTTTGCCGATGTGGGCGTCACCGTGATCGCGGTCTTGAATGCGATTAGAGCCCTGCGGGTTCATAATCTGTAAAAAGGAGAGAAAGGGCGCGGGCCACTACTTTGGCCGCGCCCTTTCCATCAACCATCAAATGAATCATCAGAAGGAACATCACTGCCCTTGCGATCCTAAGTTTGTGCCGGCGATGGCAGATTTTTTCCGTGTGTTGGGCGACCCCACCCGCATCCGACTGATTGCTATCCTCCATGAGCAGGAAACTTGCGTGACGGAGCTTGCAGAGCGGTTACGGATGACGCAATCGGCGGTTTCCCACCAGCTGAACATTTTGAAGGCCCACAAAATAGTGGCACAGCGCAGGGTTGGCAGACAGATATTCTATTCTCTGCCTGAGCAGAATATATGGCCGATCATTGAAACAGGGTTGTCCCATCTTGCGGAGAAATAGTGGATAGAATTATGGTATTAGTTCTATTGTGACGATTTCACTGTCTGTTCCGACACGGATGGGCAGTTGAAAATAACCAGTTCCGGCTGAGATAATGCCATGTGTGTTTCTCAACTGGGTATGCCCATAGAAATGCCCTGGCGGATGAAACAGCTTTGTGAGCAAGGTCACGGGGAAAAACTGGCCCCGGTGGGTGTGGCCACTCAAAACCATGCTGGCTCCACACTGAGCCGCTTCCTCAAAGCCGTCTGGACTGTGATCCATAACGACCACCGGTTTATCTCCTGTGACAGAGGCCAGCAGTTCAGCCAGCGGCAAACGCTTCCCGCCGCTCCGCAAGAGATCATCCCGCCCAACGAGACAGATCTCCGGTAATTCCACGCTGTCATCCAGAAGTAAATGGATCCCGGCGTTTTTGAAAAATGCTTGAAGCTGCTTGTCCGCTGGAGATGGATCATGATTTCCCAGAACGGCAAATACGCCCTGTGTTGTCCGGAGGTTTTGAAGACTGCCGCAGATGCTCTCCAGTTCCCAGCACTCCCCGACAGAGCCATTATTGAAAATGTCCCCGGCGATCACGACCAGCTCCGGGTGCAATCCATTGACTTCATCCACCATTTTTGCAATATGCCGGGTTCCCACAAATAGTCCGATGTGGGGAGGTCGCTCAACAGCACGATCCTGCAAGAGTTGTCTAAGCGGGCTCCACAAGGTATTGTGTAGGACACATGGCGGAACTGCCGAGCGTGGAGGCTGCCATAGAGCGTTACGCCTGCGGCAATTATAAAAGCTATGCTCCATAGGAACACATGGATGTCGATAAGGCAGGAGAGTAACGCTCCGGCAAGCAAGTTCAAAAGATCAGCGCAGAGCAGCAGGCAAACGGAATACAGCAAGAAGCAGAAATAAAGGTATCCAGCCATTGATACGGCTCTGGCAATCCGGCTTGTGTCCACTCGTTTCATCTGAGAGGCATAAAAGGCGGTAAATATAAGCTGTGCGCCAAATATGGGCCAGACGCTTCCCAGATCCCACAAGCCTTCCAAAACTCTTTCCATGCGAATACTCACATAAAATAGTGCGGCCAGATAGCCCAGAAAATAGACCGCAAAGAAACTGTCCCATGACAACAGCCGTCTAAAACACTTCATGGAAACTCCTCACATTCGTTGGATGAAACATAATTGATACGAAAACAGGCGGGCAGTGCTGCCCGCCTGTTTGTTTTCCCTTAGTGGTGGGAACCACCGTGTCTGCTGCTTCCACCGGTTTTCGTTCCGTGAGAGGAGCCATGATGCCCGGATGTCGTTCCATCTCCGCTGTGGTCATGTGTCTTGGTGCAGGTCGCATGGGTGGCGTGGTCATGGACCGCAGAGCAGCTTGCGTCCACCGCATGATCATGATTTAAGGTGCAGGCGGCGTCAACAGCGTGGTCATGCTCCAGCGTACAGATGGCATCGGCCGCATGGTCGTGATCCAAGGTACAGCTGCTGTGGATACTGTGGTCGTGATCCTGTGTGCAGTAGCCGGCAGATGCGTCTGCTGCAAAAGCACCGACAGAAAGTGCCGCCGTCATAAGCAATGCTGCGGGAACCACCACAAGCTTCCGGATGTTATGTTTCATGGAAAGGACCTCCTAATTATTCTTGAAAAGGCTAAAACCCTTTTCAGTATGATGGATTTATGGAAAGAAGTCAATCCTTCACGATGCCTTGTTTTCGGTAAAATGAAAATGTAGCAAATGGTACTCAAAAAGTGAGCACCCCAATGGCAAATAAAAAGAGCCATTGTCAGCACCTGAAATAAACGCTACCCTTTAGGTGG
>NZ_JBQHTM010000041.1:0-33463 GCF_052065695.1 Intestinimonas sp. HCP28S3_D6 | reverse complement strand
CCTCTCGGGAGAGAGGCGCCGCTTTTCTGTCCGAACAGGACGGGAAAGTGCCCTTGCGCCGGGACTGTTTTCATGCTATGCTACCCGTGAGAAGAAACCATCCGCCGCGGGGGAAGGGCCCCGCCGACGAGAGGAGAAGCCGCATGAGATACCTCCGTTCTGTTTTCGCTCTGGTCCTGACCGCCGTCCTCCTGTTGGGGAGCGGCCCGGCGTGGGCCGCTGCCCCGGAGGGACCGGGAGAGCTCACCATCCTGTTCACCCACGATACTCACGACCACTTCCTGTCTGCTGCCGACGAGGAGGGCGGGGAGTATGGCGGCTACGTCCGGCTGGCTACCTTATTAAAAGAACAGCGCCAAGCGGCGGCGGAGCAGGGGCGAGCTGTGGTCACCTTGGACGGGGGCGACTTCTCCATGGGCTCCCTCTTCCAGACCATCTACACCACCGACGCCCCGGAGCTCCGGGCTTTGGGGGCCATGGGCTACGACGTGACCACCCTGGGCAACCATGAATTCGACTACCGTCAGCAGGGACTGATCGACATGCTCACCGCCGCCAAGGCCAGCGGAGACCCTTTGCCTGCCATCGTCCAGGCCAACTATACCCGGCCTCTGGAACATGACAGCGATTACGCGGTGGTCCAGGCGCTGGAGGACTACCCTGTGACCGATTACACCGTGGTGGATCGGGACGGCCTGCGGGTGGCCGTCTTCGGAGTGCTGGGGGAGGACGCCGACGACTGTGCCCCCATGTCTGGCATGGAGCTTGAACCCGTTGCCGATGCCGCTAAACGGGTGGTGGCGGAGATCCGGGAGAAGGAGGACCCCGACTATATCATCTGCCTCTCCCACAGTGGTACCGACGGGGCAGGGAAGGGGGAGGACTATGAGTTGGCCAAGGCGGTGGATGGCATCGACGTCATCATCTCCGGCCACACCCACACCACCCTGGAGACTCCCATCCAGGTCAATGGTACCCTCATCGTCTCCTGCGGGGAGTACACAGAAAACCTAGGGGTGCTGACGGTCTCCAAGAGCGGTGGGAAGACGGAGTTGGTTGACTATCAGCTCCTGCCTGTGGATGAGACTGTGGCCAATGACCCGGTCATGACCGCTCTGGCCAGGAACTTCCAGCAGGTGGTGGACGGGACCTATCTCTCCGGCTACGGCCTCACCTTCAACCAGGTCCTGTGCGAAAACCCCTATGACTTTACCCCCATCAGCCAGTTTGGTGCCGTTCAGGAGGAGGATGCGCTGGGCAGTCTCATTGCTGACTCCTACGTCTATGCCGTCAAAGAGGCGGAGGGGGCGGACTACGTGCCGGTGGACTTTTCCGTGGTGGCCTCGGGGGTCATCCGGGCCTCCCAGGCCAAGGGGGATATCACCGTCTCCGACGCCTTTGACGTGTCCTCCCTGGGCTCCGGTGCCGACGGCACCCCGGGCTACCCCCTGGTGGGGGTCTATATCACCGGCAAAGAGTTGAAGGACGCTTTTGAAGTGGATGCCTCAGTGACGCCCCTCATGCCGGTGGCCCAGCTTTACGGTTCCGGTATGGTGTGGTCCTTCAACGTCCACCGGATGATTTTTGACAAGGTGACCGACTGTGCCCAGGTGCTCCCCGACGGCAGCCGAGTTCCCATCCAGGATGACAAGCTCTATCGGGTGGTCACGGGACTCTACTCCGGTCAGATGCTGGGAACGGTGAACGGCAAGAGCTTCGACCTGCTGACCATCACCCCCAGGGACGAGAGCGGACAGCCCATCGAAAACCTGGAGGACTATATCATACACGGTTCCGGTGGGACGGAGGTCAAGGAGTGGTATGCCCTGGCCTCCTACCTCCGGAGCATGGGCACGGTAGACGGCCGCTACGCCGCCCCTGAAGGGAGAAAGACGGTGTCCCGCTCCTGGAACCCCATTGAGCTGGTGCGCAACCCCGGCTGGATCACTCTGGTGGTGCTGGTAGTGGTGTTGCTGATCGCGGCGCTGATTGTCCTGCTGGTGACCCGCCCCTTCCGCAACAGCAGGCGGAAAGGTTATCGAGCCTACCGGGGCCGCCGGCGGTAAAACAATAAAAACTACCGGCGCCCCTGAAACATATGAACTGCCCCAGATCGTGCGGATAGTATGATCTGGGGCAGTTCATATGTCGGGGGTTATTGAGGCTTGAGCACGCAAATGAAGCCTGAGCACGGACAGGTTGCAAAAAAGGAACGGCCAGACCACCAGTGAGCAGGGGTGGGGCGGAAGACTGTCCTCCCCTTGACAAATGGGGGATTCTCCTGTAAAGTTACACATAGAAGTATTATTCGTTTCGATAGAAAGCACGGGACGAAAAGAAAGTGAGGCGCCGTTCCCATGAATGTACTGCTGGAAAAATTCACATTTACGCCCGAACTGACCGAAATCATCAACAATAGCCCCAGTGTAATCGTGCCTGACAGTAAGGAGACCCTCTATGAGCTCATCTTCGGCAATGAGCACACGGACAAGATCGAGGTCCTCTACGATGTGAACGGGAAGCCTGTGAAAGAGGCCACGGTGGTCCGCTGCAAAAATGGTGCTGTGGTCAACTATATGGAGGATTACATGCGCCGCCGGGACCCCGACTGCATGCGCATCGCCGATGACCAGCCCACCGATAAGCCCCGGTTCGAGGATGTGTACGGCTATGACTTCGACCAGCTCCGGGAGGAGACCTACCGCTGGCTGGCCCGGCAGGAGCTCATCATCGTGCCCTTCAAGGCAGGTGGCTATCAGTACGGCTACGATTCCATTCTGGTCTGCCCCCGGAACGCCGCCTTCTTTGCCTTTGCCTTGGCGGAGCTCCAGGCCTTCGTGAACGCCCGCAAGGTGGAACACTTCAAGCCCCGTTCCATCGTCTATGTGGCGCCGCCCTTCCGCCACACCCACTTCAATGGCAAGCAGGTGGTGGTCCACAGCCGCCACAGCGACCTCCACGAGGTCTTTTCCTATAACCTCTATCCCGGACCCTCCGCCAAGAAGGGCATTTACAGCGTGCTGCTGGACATCGGCGAGCGGGAGGGCTGGATCACCGCTCACGCCTCGGCTGCCCGGGTCATCACCCCCTATGAAAATGAGATGGTCATGATGCACGAGGGCGCCTCTGGCGGCGGCAAGAGTGAGCTGCTCCAGGATGTGCCCCGTGTGGCCGACGGCCGGGTGCTGCTGGGCGTCAACATCGAGACCAATGAAAAGACCTACATCAGCATGAGCGACACCTGTTCCATCCAGCCGGTCACCGACGACATGGCCATGTGTCAGCCCAGCTATCAGCCCCGGAACGGAAAGCTGGCCCTCACCGACGGCGAGGATGGCTGGTTCATCCGGGTGGACGGCATCACGGAGTACGGCTCCGATCCCCTCTACGAGCGTATTTCCATCCACACCAAGGAGCCCCTCATGTTCTTCAACATCGACGGTGTGCCCCGATCTACCTGCCTGTTGTGGGAGCACACTCTGGACTCTGACGGCAAGCCCTGCCCCAACCCCCGTGTCATCATCCCCCGCCGACTCATCCCTCACATCGCCGACAAGCCGGTGGAAGTGGACGTGCGCAGCTTCGGTGTCCGCATGCCCCCCGCCACCAACGAGAACCCCAGCTACGGTATCCTAGGCCTCATGGGCATCATTCCTCCCGCCTTGGCCTGGCTGTGGCGGCTGGTGGCCCCCCGTGGATTCAACAACCCCAGCATCAACGGCAGCACCAAGCTGGCCAGCGAGGGTGTGGGCTCCTACTGGCCCTTCGCCACCGGCCTCCGGGTAAAGCAGGCCAACCTCCTGCTGGAGCAGATCCTCCGGTGCAAGAACACCAAGTATGTGCTCATCCCCAACCAGCATATCGGCGCATACAAGATCGGCTTCGCCGCCGAGTGGATTTCTCGTGAGTACCTGGCCCGGCGTGGCGGCGTCAACATGAAAATGGACCGCCTGGTCCCCGCCCGCTGCCCCCTCCTGGGCTACGCCCTCAAGGAGATGAAGGTGGACGGCCAGCAGATCAGCTCCCGGTTCCTCCGCCCTGAGCGCCAGGAGACCCTGGGCGATGAGGGCTACGACAAGGGCGCCAAGATCCTCTACGATTTCTTCGCCCAGGAGCTGGCCGCCTTCGACGTGCCGGACCTCCACCCCATCGGCAAGGAGATCCTCAAATGTTTCCAGCAGAACGGTTCCATCGAGGACTACTGCGCCATCATCCCCCTGGGTCTGGAATAAGAGACCAAGCAGAACGGCGTCCCCTTCGAGAAGGGGACGCCGTTTTTGTCGCTGTATCAGATCAGGGGATGATTACCCAGCACGTCCGCTCGGTTTGAGCTTCGTTGTAAGCGGCTGTACAATCCAGGCCCCAAAACTCAGACAGTTTCCAGCTGGCGGCCAGAGTACCGTCCCGGAGGACGACAGGCTCATCCAGGTCCATCGGCTTGCCGTCCACCAGAGCGGTGGAACTGCCCACATTGAGGATGATGGTGATGTCCCGGTAGGTGCAGGTGGCAGTCTGGGTCTCCCCATCCCAGTCATAAGGGGCTTCCAGAGCCTTGCACAGGGCCTCTACGGGGAGGGCGTAGCCGCCGTCCTCCGTGATGGGGTCCATCAGAGGGAGATAGAAGGGGTAGAGTTTGGAATCGATCTCCACGGCATAGGGCTTGCCGCCGTCCAGAGGATAGGCGGTACCGTCAAAGACCACGGCGGCGAGCTGGGAGAGGTCCATAACCGACTGGAACCGGTAGTGAAAGGACCACTGCTCCCCCTGGATGCGTTGAGCGGAGACGGCGGTAAGAGACTGGCCGGTGGTGATGAGGGTGCCGTCCTTCATGAGGAAGAAGAGCAGAGGGTCCGCCTCCCGGTCTGGGTCGGCTATGGTGGCATCCACCTGACAGGTGAGGGGGCTCAAAGTCACCGAGTCCACAATGAGGTCGCCGCCCTGGGCGTTGTCCAGGGTGGGGGCACCCGGGCCTGTTGCCCCGATGTCCACCGTCACCGAATCTGCGGGGGTGAGGTCGAATTCCAGTGCGGCACCTTCTTCCATATAGCCCATACGGACCCGGAGGGCGGTGGCGCCGGCCAGGTCTACGTCGAAGCGCCAGAAGGTGGAGTCCTCCGTCCGCAGTTCCCCCAACTCGCTGTAGCCCACACCCCAGCTGCTCGGTGTGGGGGTATCACCACCATTGTTTTCCTCTGGGAGAAGCGGATAGATGGACCAGGTGTCGATGCCGTTGAAGTCATCGGAGAACATGAATTCCCTGGACTCCTCCGTCAGGGCGTCCAATCGCACCAGTAGCAGGGCGGTGGTGCCGTCGGAGACCGAACTCTCAACTGTCAAGGTGTAGTCCTTGTCGCTGATTGACCGGACCTCATGGTCCACCAGGAGCTTGGCGGAGGAGGTATCCCCCCTGAAATAGGTGTCCAGAACATCCCAGTGGACGGTCACGGCCAGGGCAGTGCCCACCAGGGCCACTGCGGCGGCGATGAGTACCGCCGCAAAACGGGTCTTTTGCCGCATATGTTGTCTCCTTTCCGGAGGGAGGCCGTCCAGGGCGGTGTTCACCCGGCGGACCATGTCCTCCGAGTCCAGTGGCTGGGGGCAGGGCACCTCTGTGGGCACCGTGTCCTCCCAAAGCTCTGCAAAGTGATTTTCCTTCACGGACATTCCCCTCCTTTCGTCAGTTCCTCCCGCAGCGCCTTCCGGCCCCGGAGGAGCCGGCTTTTGGCGGTGGAGAGGTTCAGCTTCAGGTCCCGGGCCACATCCTTGAGCTTGTCCCCGTACCAGTAGTACCGGAAGAAGAGGGTGCGGTCGGGCTCGTCCATGGCGTCCACGGACCTCCACAGCCGCTCCGCCCACTCCCGCTGCTCGGCAGTCTCATGGAGGCCTGGCTGGGGGGCGGCGTCGGTGTCAGAGAGGGGGAGGACAGGGGCAGGGGTGCGACGGAGGCGGTCGATGGCCTTGTTTCGGGCCACCGCCCCCAGCCAGGGACGGAGATCACCGCTCTCCCGCAGCTCCCCGGCATGCTCCCACAGCGATATGAACACGTCGGAGACCACCTCCTCCACGTCCTCCCGGGCGGCGCTGCCCCCGGCGGACAAGGTCCGCCAAACCGTGACGCTCACATAGGAGGTATACCGCCGGATGGCGTCCTCCAGAGCGGCACGGCTGTGTCTGCGTAGCCGCTGGATCAGGCGCGTGTCTTCCATGGGCATCCCTCCAAATCTCAATATCAAGTCTCCCGCGCGGTCAACTCTGACTGGATATACGCATTTCCCGGGGAAAGGTTGCGGAAGGACAAAAAATTTCCGGCGGGTGGCCGCCGGAAATTTTTTCCTTTCAAATTTTAATAGCCGTTGACCAGCAGGTCCAGCACGGAGGCGGCGATGTTGCCGGCGGTCTGGGCGCCGCTGCCGCCCTCCTCCACCACCACGGCGAAGGCGTAGGGGGCGTCCTCGTTGCGGAGAAAGCCGGTGAACCAAGAGTTGGGGGCCTTGCCGCCGCCCACCTCGGCGGTGCCTGACTTGGCGCAGATGTCCATGTTGGGGAAGCGCCCGGCTCCATACGTCTCGGTGACGTTCCGGGCCATCATGTCGGCCAGGGTGGCCGCAGTGTCGGCTTCTATGAGCTTGCCCGTCTTGTGGCTGAAATAAAAGGAAGGGGGGAAGTGCAGGGGGGTCACTGTCTTGAGGACCAGCTGGGGGACGGCGGCCTTGCCGCCATTGGCGACAGCCCCCATGTAGATCATCATGGACATGGGGTTCACCAGATCGTTGAACTGCCCCACGCCGGCCCAGCCCAGCTGGTTGGTGGAGGCACCGGCGAACTGGAAGCTGCCGGCGGCGGTCTTGAGACCGCTGACGCTGTACCGGTCGGTGAGCCCCGCCTTCTCGGTGTAGGCGGCCATGATTTCAGGTCCCAGCTCCACTGCCAGCTGGGCAAAGACGCCGTTGCAGGATTTGGAGAAAGCGCTGTATATGTCCATCTCCCCATGGGCGGAGGGGCAGGTCACCACGTCATCCCCTACCTGGCAGGAGCCGGTGCAGGTGAAGGTGCGGCTGAAGAGGTCGGGGATGTTCTCGATGGCAGCGGCCAGGGTAACGGTCTTGAAGACCGAGCCGGGGACGAAGGTGGAGGAGAGGGCCCGGTTGAGGTAGACGCCGTCGTAGGTGGTGTCCCCCTCCTGGATGTCGGGGGGAGATTCGGGGTCAAAGGTGGGGGAGGAGAAGAGACACAGGATCTCCCCGGTCTCGTAGTTGTAGACGGCCACCGCCCCCTTTTTCCCGTTCATGGCGGTGTAGGCCTCGTAGTTGATCCGGGCATCAATGGTGAGGTAGAGGTCGTTGCCCGCACCCATGGGGCTATAGGCCCCGGTGAGAAGGTTATAGCCTGAGAGCTTGTCGGCAAAGGCCACCAGGGCGCCAGAGCCGATCTTTCCCTGGGCGTCGCCCACCACGTGGAGGGTGGCCTTCCGGACAGTGGCGTTGTCGTAGTAGGCCCGGTTCCCGTTTTCATCCACCCAGGAGAGCACGTCGCCGTCCCGGTCCAGTACCCGGCCCACCGAAAGCTGGCCCTGGCTGTTGTAGAGGTGGCGGTTTGCGGCGAAGGAGACCCACTTACCGCCGTTGAGGAAGAAGCGGAAGCCAAAGACCACCAGTCCCAGCACCAGGGCGGTGGCAAGGAGGAGGCAGACCATGGCCCGCCGTTCGATCTTACGCATCGCCATTCACCCCCTTGTGGTCCTCCCGGGGGAAGTAGACGGACTCTTTCTCCTGACGGGAGGGCAAGCGGATGGCGAAGCTGGCGTTCTGCCGGGTGTCAGTGGCCTTCAGGAAGGCCAGCAGGCCCCAGGAGGAGAGCATGGCGGAGCCGCCGTTGGAGACGAAGGGGAAGGTGACGCCGGTGAGGGGGAGGAGGTCCACGGCGCCGAAGACGTTGAGGCAGGTCTGGAAGACCAGCAGGGAGGTGGCGGCGCAGGCGGCGATGGTGTAGAAGCTGGACCGTCCGGACCGGCAGGAGCGGACGGCGAAGACGGCCAGGGTGACCACACACAGCACGGCCAGAGCGGCGATGATGAGGCCCCACTCCTCACACAGCATGCCGAAGACCAGGTCGGTGTCGCCGGCGGCCACGTTGTGGAGCCAACCCTCCCCGGCCCCCACCCCCACCAGGCCGCCGGAGGCGGCGGCCGACATGGTGCGCACCTGTTGGAAGCCGCCGGAGGAGGCCTGCTCCCAGGCGTGGCCCCAGGTGGCGAAGCGGCTGAGGATGTAGGGCTTGAAGGAGAGGAGGATGACCACGCCGAACACGGCGCCGCCGCAGATGAGGGCCAGGGTGGCCCAGTCGCCGGAGCGGAGGTAGGCGATGACCAGGAAGGTGATGAAGAAGATGGCGGCGGTGCCGAAGTCGCTCATGAGGGCCAGGCACCCCAGGCACACGGCGGTGAGGACCATGAAGAGGCCCAGGTTCCGCTTACGGAAGAGCCGCTCCAGGGTGGCTGAGCCGGCGAAGATATAGCAGATCTTGGCCAGCTCCGAGGGCTGGAAGGAGAGGGGGCCCAGAGTGACCCAGTTGAGGGCGCCGTACTTGCTCTGACTCAGGCCCAGGAAGCCCAGCACCAGGGTGAGGCCCAGCAGTCCGATGGCCCCGGCAGCCATGAGCCAGCGGATAGATTTGACCCGTTCCAGATCCCGGAGGAAGACCCCCAGCACCACAAAGAGGAACAGCCCCAGCATCAGGGCCAGCAGCTGCTTGAAGAGGGCGGAGGGGGCGGAGGAGGCGGTGACGGCCAGGGAGAGGGTGGAGAGGAAGAAGGCGATGATCTCCATTTCGAAGCCCACCCGGTGGATGGCCCGCATGGCCAGGAAGTAGCCCCACATGACGGCGATCAGGCAGAGGAAGGCGCCGGGTACTGTGGCGGGGAGTTCATCTCCGGCGGCGGCCATGAGCTGCACGGCGGTGAGCACCTGGAAGATCGTGAGGAAAAAGAGGCCCACCCAGGGGGAGACGGGGCGCTCCTCGGCCTGCTTCTTCTGGCGGCGCTTTTCCCGCTCTTCTGGGGGGACAGGGAGGAGAACGGTCTCCACGCCGCCCAGGGCCACCACGTCGCCATAGGCCACCGAGGCGGCCTCGGCTACAGGCCTGCCGTTGATGGCGACGCCCCCCTTGGAGCCCAGGTCGTACACCGTCCAGCTGTCGTTCTCTGCCCGGATGAGGGCGGCGTGTTGCCGGGAGACGGTGGGATAGCCCAAAATCACGTCGCAAGCGTTGGAGCGGCCCAGAAAGTTTTCCCAGTGGGTGAGGGGCTCAGAGAGGCCGTTGGGCAGGGTGAGGTAGGCCCACACCTCCGGTACATGGGGCACTGTGAGGAGAGACCGGATGCTGCGGACGAGAATAAGAATGGCCAGGACGGGGAAGAGGAACCGCACCACGGCGGTGTACCACGCCATGACGGCGGCGTGATCCCCCAAGAAGGCGGCCAGACCGTTGACCAAATCCTGAAGTCCGGCTGGAAGCTGGGGCAAGGAATACCCCTCCTTTCTGAAAAGAGGTTCGAGAGCAGTATATCACAGTTTGAGCCGTTGTAAATACAGAAAATCCGCCGGGGTGCTGCCCTTAGGGAGACGGATATAGTCCCGGACGGCACCCAAAATGGCGCCCATACAGGTGAGTTCATCTTCTGGTTGGATCGGGATGTCCTTATAGGAGACGTTGATGGCCACCAGCTTGGTCCGCCCGGCGGAGCGGGAGAGCTTACGGGGGAAGAGCTCCCGGTTGAGGAGGAAAAAGCCAAGTTGGTTGGTAGCCACCTCTCCGCGCTTTACAGCCAGCATGGTACCGGGAGTGTACACCGGCGTTATGGAGCCGTCGGTGAGAAGGACGGCAAAATCGGCGCGCTCGGTGATGGGGTCGGCGGGCACGTCCAGTACGCTGAAATCAAAACTGTCCATGAGAGCGCCCCGCTGACCTTGGGCGGCGGGCTGGAGGCAGAGGAGGAGCCGCCGGCGGCCGGTGGGCAGGGGGAGGGGAGACAAAGCCAGCAGCATCTCCAGAAGGGCGTCCACCATCTGCCGGCCCTGAACAGTGAGCACGCCGTAATCCCGAATCAGCTCCCACTCCTGCTCAGAGAGGTAGTGCAGGCCGTTGCCTTCGCACTGGGCGCTGAGAAAAAGCTCGTCGGGGATGGAGTCATCCAGCAGATAGCCCATGGAGATGTCCAGCGCCCGGCACAGACGCTCCAGGGACTGAGGCGCAGGGTGGGTGGTCTGGCCAGAGAGGATCTTATTTACTGTGCTCAGGGGTATGCCAGAGCGGTGGGAGAGCTCCGCGCTGGTCAAGCCGCTGCGGCGTTTGGCCAATGCCAACTTGTTGGTCATGGACATCATTGGGGACCTCCCTTCAAAATTCGACAATAGTTATCCAAATTTGGAAAAATTTCATTCTCCAAACGGCGAGTTCGGTGACGTACCATTGACAAAAAAGGGGAAATACACCATATTGTTAGGGACAACGGGGCCGACACAAGATGTGTGTATCCGGTCCGGAGGTCAAGGGGCGATCGCGGGAGCCATGGCTCATCCGGTCTTCTCTTCATTATAACATAAAAGACCTACTGAGAGGTAGGTCGGAGAGGAGACACGGGTCTGGCACCCTCCGCTGAGAGAGGGAAGGGTGTGGGTCCAAATGGCGAAGGGAGGTGCCGGACCGCCCGGAACGTGTGAGGAAATCGTGTGAGGAAGAGGAGAGGAAACAGCATGAAAGAGATACGGCCGTGTTTTGAGGTCTGCGCAGAGGAGGGGGAGATGCCCGCCTGGTTTGGAGTGGTCTGCCGTGACGGGCAGCGGGCGCCGCGGCTGTCCAGCGACTACGCAGAGGTGGATCGCCTGGTGCGTGCACTCAATCGGAACCGGCTTTCCCCGGTGCACTTCAGAGATGTCATAGAAGATTTTCGCCATTCCTGGGGAGAAAAACAATAAATCCGCGAATTTGTACTTGCCATTCCTACGCTCAGCGGTTAAAATAATACTTTGCCATATATATGATGAGTAAGCGCGCGTGAGCGGAGGTTAGGAATGGACCGGACGATGGAAACGATCCTCTCCAGGGTGCAGAAGCCTGCCCGGTATACCGGTGGAGAGTACAATGCAGTGGTGAAGGACCCCAAGCAGGTAGATACGCGGATCGCTATGTGCTTTCCCGATACCTATGAGATCGGCATGTCCAATTTGGGGGTACGGATCCTCTATGGGTTGATGAATGAGTTGCCCGGGGTGTGGTGCGAGCGGGTGTTTGCCCCCTGGGGGGACATGGAGGAGGAGATGCGCCGGGAAGGCCTTCCCCTCTATGGTCTGGAGAGTGGAGATCCCATCTCTGATTTCGACATCATCGGCTTCTCCCTGGGCTATGAGATGGCCTACTCCAACGTGCTCAACATGCTGGATCTGGCCGGGCTGCCCCTGCGCTCCGCCGACCGGGACGAGGACGCCCCCCTCATCATCGCCGGCGGCACCTGTGCCTACAACCCGGAGCCCCTGGCGCCCTTTGTAGACATCTTCTCCCTGGGCGAGGGCGAGGATGTGACAGTGGAGCTCATCCGGCTCTATCAGCGCGCTCGTCGGGAGGGTTGGTCCCGTCAGGATCTGCTGGTGGCCGCGGCCAAGGTGCCGGGGCTCTACGTGCCCTCCCTCTATGCCGTCACCTACCATGAGGATGGGACCGTGGCAGCCGTTACTCCGCAGGAGGGCGCCCCCGAGCTGGTGACCAAGCGGATCGTCCAGGACCTGGACAAGTCCTACTTCCCGGTGAAGACCATCGTGCCCTCCACCGAGATCGTCCACGACCGGGTGATGCTGGAGGTCTTCCGGGGCTGCATCCGGGGCTGCCGGTTCTGCCAGGCGGGGTATGCCTACCGGCCTGTCCGCACCCGGAGCCCCCAGCTTCTTGTGGAGCAGGGTATCGCCGCCTGCAAGGACTCCGGCTATCAGGAGATGACCCTCTCCAGCCTGTCCACCAGCGACTACCGGCCCCTGGAGGGGCTTTGCGACGGCCTGTTGGAGTGGTGTGAGCCCAACAAGGTGTCGCTGTCCCTCCCCTCCCTGCGGGCGGACAACTTCTCCATGGGCCTCATGCAGCGGCTCCAGCATGTCCGCAAGAGCGGTCTCACCTTTGCCCCCGAGGCGGGCACCCAGCGCCTCCGGGATGCCATCAACAAGAACGTCACCGAGGAGGACCTAATGAACTCCTGCCGCACCGCCTTTATGGGCGGGTGGAACACGGTGAAGCTCTACTTCATGCTGGGCCTGCCCACCGAGACCGACGAGGACGTGCTGGGCATCGCAGACCTTGCCAAGAAGGTGCTCCAGCTCTGGCGGGAGACCGCCCCTGACAAGCGCCGGGGCTGTCGGATCACCGTGTCCACGGCCTGCTTTGTGCCCAAGCCCCACACCGCCTTCCAGTGGGAGCCCCAGGTCACCCGGGAGGAGTATCTCCGCCGGGTGAAGCTGCTGCGGGACAACATGCGGGAGAAGGCCATCGTCTACCACTGGCATGACCCGGACACCTCCTTCTTGGAGGCTGTCTTTGCCCGGGGCGACCGCCGGCTGGCCGACGCCATTGAGCTGGCCTGGCGGGAGGGCGCCAAGTTTGACTCCTGGAGCGAGTATTTCGACCTGGACCGCTGGCTGCGGGCCTTTGAGGCCTGCGGTCTGGACCCGGCCTTCTACGCCAACCGGATCCGGAGCCGGGAGGAGGTCCTGCCCTGGTGCCGGATCTCCACCGGCGTGACCGCCGACTTCCTGTGGCGGGAGCGGGAGCGGGCCTACGAGGCCGTCATCACCCCCGACTGC
Organism: Intestinimonas sp. HCP28S3_D6; assembly: GCF_052065695.1. Taxonomy (NCBI): domain Bacteria; kingdom Bacillati; phylum Bacillota; class Clostridia; order Eubacteriales; genus Intestinimonas; species Intestinimonas sp. HCP28S3_D6. The sequence goes on along the minus strand of NZ_JBQHTM010000041.1, from coordinate 20,621 downwards.
CGGAAGCAGTGCACCGGCTGCGGGGCCAACCATCTGCTGGAGAAGGGGAGGGTGTGCGATGAGTGACCAGCGCATCCAGTTCATCAAAACGGGCCGGGCCCGGTATATCTCCCACCTGGATCTGATGCGGACCTTCCAGCGTGCCTTTCTGCGCTCCGGGCTCCACGTCAGGCACACGGAGGGCTTCAATCCCCACGCCTACGTGTCCATCGCCCTGCCCCTGTCGGTGGGCTTTTCCAGCCAGTGCGAGATCCTGGAGTTTGGCCTGCCCGAGGGAATGAATTTGAGCGAGGTGCCCCGGCGCCTCACCCAGGCTCTGCCTGAGGGGGTCACCGTCACCCGTTGCTACGAGGGGGGACGCCCCGTCCGGGAGCTGTGCTGGGTGAACTATATCATCACCCTGGAGTATGACGCCGGCGCCCCAGTGGGTGCCGAGAACGCCATTCGGGACCTGCTGAGCCGGGAGAGCCTGGTGGTGACCAAGAAGTCCAAGAAGGCCAAGAGCGGCCAGGTCCAGGTGGACCTCATCCCCCTCATCCACAAGGTGGACTACGAGGGGCGCCGGGACGCCATCGTCCTGGATGTGGTTCTCCGCGCCCAGAATCCAGGCCTCAATCCGGCACTGCTGGTGGAGACCATCCAGAATCAGTGTCCCGAGGCTGCGCCCGACTATGTGAGCTACCACCGCAAGCAGGTCCTGGACAAGGATTTTCATCCCTTTTTGTGAGTATCTGCCCGCCCCGGGAAACGGTCCCGGGGCGGGTCTTTGTCTGTCCGCAAGGGATGGGCGGAGAAAAAACCGTTGACTTGCACGGACCGACAGCGTATGCTATACTTGCTTTCGCTTCACCCAAGGGTGCGGAGCGAGAAGGAGGGTCATATCTTGGTGTTTTATCCCCTGCAGGCGCTGCTTAGACGGCTGCGGAGTATGCGTAACCTCAATCCCGCCCGGATCGTGGTGGTCTCCTTCGGGATCATCATCCTCACCGGGACCCTGCTGCTCATGCTGCCCTGGGCCAGCCGGGACGGGCAGTCCACGGATCTCATTACCTGCCTGTTTACGGCCACCTCGGCCTCCTGTGTCACCGGACTCATTCTGGTGGACACCTGGGCCCACTGGACCCTCTTTGGGCAGGTTGTGATCCTGGCCATGATCCAGCTGGGCGGACTGGGCTTTATGACAGTCATCACAACGGTGTCCTTCGCCCTCCGGCGGCGGATCGGCCTCTCGGAACGGCTCATCATGGTCTCCACCCTGAACCTAAACGACATGGACGGCGTGGTCCGCATGGTGCGTCACACCCTGATGGGTACCCTCATCATCGAGGGGGCGGGTGCTGTGATCCTGACATTGTGCTTCCTGCCGGAGTTCGGCCTGGCGGGCGGACTGTGGCGAGGCATTTTCCACGCCGTCTCGGCCTTCTGCAACGCCGGCTTCGACCTGCTGGGCAGCAAGGGGGAGTTTACCAGCCTCATCACCTATAATGGAAATCCGGTGATTCTCCTTACCATATTATGCCTCATTGTCATCGGTGGCCTGGGCTTTTTCGTCTGGGAGGACCTGATCAGAAACTGGCGGACCCCCCGGCGGCTCTCCCTTTACAGCAAGCTGGTCATCCTGATGACGGGGGCGCTCATCCTGGGCGGGGCGGTGTTTTTCCTGGGAGTGGAGTGGGATAACCCCAACACTCTGGGGGGCATGTCCTGGTGGAAAAAGATCCTCAACGCCCTTTTTCAGTCGGTGACCCTCCGCACCGCCGGCTTTGATTCCATCGGCCAGGGCGGACTGCGAGACAGCTCTCTGGCCATGTCCTGTATCCTGATGCTCATCGGCGGCTCCAGCGGCTCCACCGCCGGCGGCCTGAAGACGGGCACCGTGGGCATTCTGCTGCTCACCATGCGGGCCGGACTGGCCGGCCGGGAGGAGGTTACCATCCGCAGGCGGACCATCTCCCAGCGCCGTGTCATGACCGCCCTCACCCTGACGCTGATCGTGGTGGTCCTCTTCCTGGGCATCGCCATGACCGTGTCCGTGGCCGACGAGGTCCACTTCCTCTCAGCGGCCTTTGAGGCGGCCTCCGCCCTGGCCACCGTGGGCGTTACCGTGGGCATCACCCCCACGCTGAGCCCCTTCAGTCATGTCATACTCATCATCGCCATGTTTCTGGGCCGGGTGGGCATCATGTCCTTCTCGGTGGCCTTCCTGGCCAGGGGCAGGAACGCGGCCAAGATCCGCTATCCCGTGGTAGACATCATGATCGGGTGAGTCCAGGACCGCCCCAAACGAAAAAGGAGCTGTGAATCGTGAGGACATATGTAGTGATCGGTCTGGGCCGTTTCGGCACCGCCGTGGCCACCGAGCTGTGTCGGCTGGGCCATGAGGTGCTGGCCATCGACGACTCGGAGGACCGGGTCCAGAGCATCTCCAGCCAGGTGACCCACGCCGTGGCCGGTGATGCCCGGGACCCCGGTGTGCTCCGGGCTCTGGGTGTGCGCAATTACAACTGTGCTATCGTGGCGGTGGCCGACGATGTGGGCAACAGCGCGCTCATCACCATGAACCTGAAAGAGATCGGGGTCCGGCAGGTCATTGCCAAGGCCCAGAGCCATGTCCACCAGAAGGTGCTCCAGAAGATCGGCGCCGACCGGGTGGTCTTCCCTGAGCATGAGACGGGAGTCAAGCTGGCCCAGAACCTGTCCAGCTCCAACATTCTCAACTTCATCGAGCTCTCCGATGACTTCGGCATCGTGGAGCTGGCCACCCCCAAGCCCTGGGTGGGCAAGTCCCTGAGCACTCTGGACGTGCGGGCCAAGTACCGGGTCAACATCATCGCCATCCGCAAGGGGGGCGATGAGCACGACCTGGAGGTGGCCCCCGGCGCCGACTATGTCCTGGCCGCCGGGGACGTGGTGGTCACGCTGGGCCGGAATGAGTATATCGACCGGCTCCACGATCTGTGATACCATAATATTAAGGTAGGGGGAAGGTCCCGTGGAACAGATCACCAGCCGATCCAACCCGCTGGTGGGGCAGATCCGAAAGTTGAATAATGCACGGTCCGCCCGTCGGGACCAGGGGCTCTTCGTCTGTGACGGGCCCAAGCTGCTAGAGGAGGCCCTCCGGTCCGGGGCGGTTCTCACCGCCGTGGTCCACGACAGCAGCCGCCCCTGTCCGGTGCCTGACGGCGTCCGGGAGGTGCAGGTGCCCGCCGACCTCCTGAAAAGCCTCTCCACCACCGAGACCCCCCAGGGGGTCCTCTTTCTCTGCCGTCAGCCCGACCTGACCCTGCCGGAGCGCCTGCCGGGCACCCGTTTCCTGGTGCTGGACGGGGTCCAGGACCCGGGGAACGTGGGCACCATCTGGCGTACCGCCGACGCCTTCGGCGCCGACGGCCTCATTCTGCTGCCCGGCTGCGCCGATCCTTTTTCCCCTAAAACTGTCCGGGCCACCATGGGAGCCTGCTTCCGGCTGCCGGTGTGGGAGACAAGCCTGGAGGGACTGAGCCACGCTTTGGAGAAGGCAGGTCTGCCCCTATATGCCACCGCCCTGCGGGAGGACACCGATGACGTGCGCCGGGCCGACCTGAGCCGCTGTGCCGTGGTCATCGGCAGTGAGGGCCGGGGGGTGTCCCAGGCTGTCTTGGACGCCTGCGCCGGTACCCTGAAGATTCCCATGCGGCAGCGGTGCGAGTCCCTCAACGCGGCGGTGGCCGCCTCAGTGGTGCTGTGGGAGATGGCCCGGCCTCTGCTGTGAGTTGAAACGGTAACGGGTGAAAGGAGGTCCGCGATGGCGACGCTGAAATATTGGCTGTGGCTGTCCACCAAAAAAGGCCTGCGCCCGGATCAGGTGGGGAAGCTGCTGGAGCATTTCGGTGCGCCGGAGCGGGCCTACTATGCTGATCCGGAGGAGTATAACCTGGTGGAGGGGCTGACACCCGCTGTCCGGACCGCCCTACTGGACAAGTCTCTGGAGCGGACCGACGCCATTTTGGGGGAATGTGACCGGCTGGGGGTGCGCATCCTGACTCTGGGGGACGCCGATTACCCCGACCGTCTCAAAAACATTTACGACCCGCCCGCCGTCCTTTATGTGAAAGGGCGGCTTCCCGCCTTTGATGAGGAGATCGCCGTGGCGGTGGTGGGCAGCCGGAAGCCCTCGGCCTACGGCCGGTGGATGGCGGGTAAGCTGGGCCTGGAGCTGGCCGAGCACGGCGCTCTGGTGGTCTCCGGCATTGCCCAGGGCCTGGACAGCGAGGCCCTGAAGGGCGCCCTCCGTGGCGGCGGCGCTGTGGTATCGGTGCTGGGCTGCGGGGTGGACGTGTGCTACCCCAGGGAGAACCGCTGGCTTTACGCCGATGTGGCCGCTTCCGGCGCCCTCATCAGCGAGTACCCGCCGGGGACAGAGGCCGAGGGCTGGCATTTTCCCATCCGCAACCGGATTATCAGCGGTCTGAGCCTGGGGGTGGTGGCGGTGGAGTGCGGCCTCAAGAGCGGCACCATGTCCACCGTGAAGCAGGCGCTGGACCAGGACCGGGATGTTTTCGCCGTGCCCGGCTGTGTGGGGGCGCTGCTCAGTGAGGGCCCCAACCGACTTATCCAACAGGGGGCCAAGCTGGTCACCGGCGGTCTGGACATCGTCCGGGAGTACGCCGGGCTCTACCCGGGGCGGGTCCGTTTTCCCGACACAGCCCAGGCTTTGGAGGAGGCGCCCCAGGCGCCGGAAGGACCCTCTGACGCCCCTGTTCAGCCCTCTCGGGAGGAGGAGCCGGGGGAAAAAGTCATTGACAAAGGGCCGCAGCAGGCATATATTGACAGGAGCGGCCTGACTGACGACCAGATCGATCTGATCCTGGCTCTGGAGGATGGAAAGCGCACCGCGGAGGAGCTGGTGGATCTGACCCAGATCCCCGCCCGGCGGGTCCTTTCCGCCCTGACCATGCTCCAGATCCAGGGCCATGTGGTCGAGCACCCAGGCAGGCGCTTCGAGGCCGCCGTCCGGCTGCGGACGGATGAAGAGGCATGAGGCGCGGCCGCATGGCCGTGCTCTTTCGAAGGATAGAAACTCCATTGGAGGTATAATGTGGCAAAAACGAATTTAGTGATCGTAGAGTCTCCGGCCAAAGCCAAGACCATTGGAAAATACCTGGGTCCCGGCTATGAGGTCAAGGCGTCCATGGGCCACGTCCGGGACCTGCCCAAGAGTAAGCTGGGCGTGGATGTGGAGCACGGCTTTGAGCCGGACTATCAGCCCATCAAGGGCAAGGAAGAGGTCATCTCCGACCTCAAGAAGGCGGCCAAGGGCAGCGAGAAAGTGTTCCTGGCCACCGACCCCGACCGGGAGGGAGAGGCCATCTCCTGGCACCTGAAGGAGCTTTTGAACATCCCCGACGACAAGACCTACCGCGTGACTTTTAACGAGATCACCAAGAAGGTGGTCAACGAGTCCATCGCCGCCCCCCGGGCCATCGACCAGGATCTGGTGGACGCCCAGCAGGCCCGGCGCATCCTGGACCGTATCGTGGGCTATGAGCTCTCCCCGCTGCTGTGGAAGAAGATCCGCCGGGGCCTGTCCGCCGGACGTGTCCAGTCGGTGGCTACCCGCCTGGTGTGCGAGCGGGAGGAGGAGATCCGGGCCTTCCAGCCCCAGGAGTACTGGTCCCTGGATGTGGACCTCTCCCGCATTGCCCCCAACCGGGGCGCCTTCACCGCCGCCTTCTACGGTCGGGAGAAGAAGCAGGAGCTCCACAGTGAGGCCGAGGTCCAGGCCGTGGTGGACGCCGTAAAGGTATCTCCCTTCACAGTTTCCGGCGTCAAGCGGCAGGACAAGACCCGCTCCCCGGCGCCCCCCTTTATCACCTCCACCCTCCAGCAGGAGGCCAGCCGGAAGCTGAACATGACCCCCCGCCGGACCATGGCGGTGGCCCAGCAGCTCTATGAGGGCGTGGACATCCAGGGGGAGGGCACCGTGGGTCTCATCACCTATATGCGTACCGACTCCCTGCGTCTCTCCGAGGAGGCCCTGGCGGCGGCCAAGGACATGATCGTCAGCCGCTACGGCAAGGAGTATTACCCTGAAAAGACCCGGCATTTCAAGGCCAAGTCCGGCGCCCAGGACGCTCACGAGGCCATCCGCCCCTCCGATGTGCGTCTCACCCCGGAGGACATTAAAAAGGACCTGACCAGTGAGCAGTACCGGCTTTACAAGCTCATCTGGAGTCGGTTTCTGGCCTGCCAGATGGCCAACGCCGTCTATGACAGCGTCTCTATCGAGGTGGAGGCGGCGGGCTACCGCTTCCGGGCCAACCACTCCTCCCTCAAATTCTCCGGCTTCACCGCCGTGTACGTGGAGGGGAAGGACGAGGAGGAGGAGGTGAAGCAGTCCCCCCTGCCCGACCTGAAGGAGGGGGAGGGCTTAAATCTCACCGGCACCAAGCCGGAGCAGCACTTCACCCAGCCCCCCAGCCGCTATACCGAGGCCACCCTCATCAAGGCGCTGGAGGAGAAGGGCATCGGCCGTCCCTCCACCTACGCCCCCACCATCTCCACCATCCTGGACCGGGAGTATGTGGTGAAGGAGGGCAAGTACCTGCGGACCACCCCCCTGGGCGAGGTGGTCACGAGCCTCATGAAGGACAAGTTTCCCGATATTGTAGATACCACCTTCACCGCCAAGATGGAGGAGCGGCTGGACCAGGTGGAGGAGGGGAAGGAGAACTGGAAGGACCTCTTGGGCAGCTTCTACGGTGGCTTTGAGGATGAGCTCCACCAGGCCGAACAAGACCTGGACGGGGAGCGCATCAAGATCCCCGACGAGGTCAGCGACGAAATCTGCCCGGTGTGCGGTCGGCAGCTGGTGGTGAAGTCGGGCCGGTTCGGCCGGTTCCTGGCCTGCCCCGGCTACCCGGAGTGCACCTTCACCCAGCCCATCGTGGTGGAGATGCCGGGCAAGTGCCCCAAGTGCGGTGGACGCATCCTGAAAAAGACCTCCAAGCGGGGCTACACCTACTACGGCTGCGAGTTCAACGTGGTCAAGGAGGGCAGCAAGGCCAAGCAGTGCGACTTCATGACCTGGGACGTGCCGGTAAAGGACAACTGCCCCGAGTGCGGCTGGACCATGTTCAAGAAGTCGGGCCGGGGCTTCAAGAAGCCTTTCTGTATCAACCCCGACTGCGCCAACTTTACCCCTGAGGACAAGCGGGGCGGCTATAAGAAGAAGCCTGCCGCCGAGACCAAGGAGGGCGGGGAGAACGCCGAGGCCGCTGAGCAGGCGGAGAAAAAGACGGTGAAAAAGGCGGCGGCCAAGAAGACCACCGCCAAAAATACCGCCGCCGAGAAGAAGGCGACTGCCGAGAAAAAGACGACGAAAAAAACCGCCGCCAAGAAGACAGCGGCTGCCAAGACCACGGCCAAGAAGACCACCACCAAAAAGGCTGCGGCAAAAAAGACCGCCGGAGAAGAGGCATGAGCCCTTTTGACCGGACGCGGAAAGGTTGAACTATGGAACCAGTGAAGATCATCGGTGCCGGGCTGGCGGGGAGCGAGGCCGCCTGGCAGCTGGCCCGGCGGGGCATCCCCGTGGAGCTCCACGAGATGAAGCCCCAGAAAATGACCCCTGCCCACCACAGCCCGGAGTTCGGGGAGCTGGTGTGCTCCAACTCCCTGCGCTCCGACCAGCTGGAGAACGCGGTGGGGCTGCTGAAGGAGGAGCTGCGCCGGTGCGGCTCCCTCATCCTCTCCTGTGCCGACGAGCACCGGGTGGAGGCGGGGGGTGCCCTGGCGGTGGACCGCCACGGCTTCAGCCGGGCCATCACCGAGCGGGTGAAGGGGCATCCCCTCATCACCGTGGTGGAGGGAGAGGTCACGGCCATCCCCGAGGGGAACGTGATCCTGGCCTCCGGCCCCCTCACCTCCGACGCCCTGGCGGCGGCCATCCAGGATAAGGTCCACGCCGACTACCTGAGCTTTTATGACGCCGCCGCACCGCTGGTGACCTTTGAGAGCCTGGATATGGACCACGCCTGGTTCGCCTCCCGGTACGACAAGGGCACGGCGGACTATGTGAACTGCGCCCTCAGTGAGGAGGAGTACGCCGCCTTCTGGCAGGCCCTCACCACCGCCCAGGCCGCGGAGGTCCACGGCTTTGAGGACCAGAACGTCTTTGAGGGCTGCATGCCGGTGGAGGTCATGGCCCGGCGGGGGGTGGACACCCTGCGGTACGGCCCCCTGAAGCCCAAGGGGCTGAAGGACCCCAAGACGGGGAAGGAGCCCTACGCCGTGGTGCAGCTCCGGAAGGACAACGCCCAGGGTTCCATCTACAATCTGGTGGGCTTTCAGACCCATCTGAAGTGGCCGGAGCAGAAGCGGGTCTTTTCCATGATCCCGGCTCTGCGGGAGGCGGAGTTCGTCCGCTACGGGGTCATGCACCGGAATACCTATCTCAACTCTCCCAGGCTGCTGGACCGGTACTACCGGCTCAAGGCCGACCCCCGCATCTGCTTTGCCGGGCAGATCACCGGGGTGGAGGGCTATGTGGAGTCCACCGCCTCCGGTTTCGTGGCGGCGGTGGAGCTGGCCAACCGACTCCAGGGCAAGCCCCCGGTGGACTTCCCCCAGGAGACGGCTCTGGGCGCCCTGGCCCTCTACGTCTCCAATGAGACGGTGGAGCAGTTCCAGCCCATGAACGTGAATTTCGGCATCATCCCGCCCCTGGGCTACAAGGTCAAGGGCAAGCGGAATAAAAACGCCGAGCTCTCCCGCCGTGCCCTGGACATTTTGGCCGGACTGGATATAGCGGGCGGCTGATAGCCGCCCCTACAGAGGCAGACCGCTTTACAAACGATTCAGCGCCAGCCCCAGCCGAAGGCCCCAGTGAAAAGCCTCTTCAGCGTCTAATTGGGCACATTCGTCTACCGCGTCCCGCAATTTGTCACAAAACTCACTGCCCATGCGCTCTTGAACTCGTTCCAGATGCCGTTCACGAAGCGTGAGGCATTCCCACTGTTCAGAGGTGGGTTGAGCGCGCTGAGACATTAGTTCAAACAGATCGAGAAGTAAAGTATCCATATTGTCACCCCACTAATAGCGTGTGTCTATTATACACGCTATTAGTGGGGCGGTCAAGAGGTGATTGGGTGTATTCCAATGAAATATTTGGGCAGCGACTTCGTGGCCTGCGAAAACAGTCAGGGGAGACCCAGCAGGAATTGGCGGAGTTTCTGGGAATAAAGCCCAACCAGATCGGCGAAATGGAAAACGGGCGGAAGGCATCCACGTATTCCAAGCTGGCCCAGCTGTGCGAGCATTACAACGTCACTGCCGACTATCTCCTGGGACTGACCGACGAGCAGCGCCCCCTGCGGACGGAGGACACCGAGACGTAGGGTGCGGTCACATATGAAAATGCAGAAAAGAGGGATCTCATGAAGATCATCGTAGATGCTATGGGCGGCGATAACGCCCCTCAGAGCAATGTCCGGGGCGCCGTGGCCGCCATCAAGGAGTACGGGGTGGAGGTCATTCTGGTGGGCCGGGGAGAGGAGATCCTCCGCTGCCTGAAGGATGACGGCATGGATAACCTGCCCGCCGGGCTGGAGATCGCCCACGCCGACCAGGTGGTGGAGATGTGCGACAACCCCGCCACCGCCTTCAAGGAGAAGAAGGACTCCTCCCTCACCGTGGGCCTCAATCTGCTCAAGGAGGGGAAGGGGGACGCCTTCGTGTCCGCCGGCAGCACCGGCGCGCTGCTCTCCGCCGCCACCCTGATGGTCAAGCGGATCAAGGGCATCCGCCGGGCGGCCCTGGCCCCCGTGGTGCCCACCGGGAAGGGGGGCGCCATACTCATTGACGCCGGTGCTACCGCCGAGTGTACCCCTGAGTACCTGCTCCAGTTCGCCTTCATGGGCTCCTACTACGCCGAGCGCATCCTGGGCCGCCCCGAGCCCAAGGTGGGCCTCCTCAACATCGGTGTGGAGCCCTCTAAGGGCACCGACCTCCAGCGGGAGGCCCACGCCCTCCTCACCAAGGCCGGTCAGGAGGGCCGTATCAACTTCGTGGGCAACATCGAGGCCCGGGAGGCCGTCTACGGTGAGGTGGACGTCATCGTGGCCGACGGCTATTCGGGTAACATCTTCCTCAAAACCATGGAGGGTACCGGCGGCTTTATGGCCAAGGAGCTTAAGGCCATGTTCAAAAAGAGCCTTATCACCAAGCTGGGCGCCCTGTGCGTCAAGGATGGCCTCATGAACTTCAAGAAGCTCATGGATGCCGGCGAGGTGGGCGGCACCGCCCTGGTGGGCATCTCTAAGCCCGTCATCAAGGCCCACGGCTCCTCCAACGACTACGCTATCAAGAACGCCATCCGGCAGGCGGCCACTTACGCCGGCTCTGGCATCATCGAGGATGTGGTGGAGAACATCGACCATATGCGCCTGGAAAAGACTTCTGATGGTGGTACCAAAGCGGAAATTTAAAATAAGCTATTGACAGTGCGGGAAAATATCCCTATTATGTGTGTGTAAATAATCCTGTCTAAGGAGTCGATCGAAACATGATTTTTGAGAAGCTGTGTGACCTCATTTCTGAGCAGTTCGGTGTGGAGGCCGACACCATCACCATGGATACCACCTTCACGGACGACCTGGGCGCCGATTCTCTGGACATCGTAGAGCTGTCCATGGCCCTGGAGGAGGAGTTCGGCGTGTCTGAGATGAGCGAGGAGGACATTGCCGGCATCGCCACTGTGGGCGACCTGGTGAACTATCTCCAGAACAAGCTGGACGCCTGAGCAGACATAACTGGGAGGGCCCCGCTTCGGCGGGGCCTCTCTTTGCGTATAGGGAGGTGGAACAGACATGGAAAAACTGGAAGAAAAGCTGGGATATACCTTTCATGACCGTCGGCTGCTGGAGAATGCCCTGACCCACAGCTCCTACGCCAACGAGAATAAGAGCAAGGGTGAGACCAGCAACGAGCGACTGGAGTTTTTGGGTGACTCCGTGCTGGGGATGGTGGTGGCAGACCATCTCTACCGCACACACCCGGACATGCCTGAGGGCGAGCTCACCCGGACCCGTGCGGCCCTGGTGTGTGAGGACAGCCTGGTGGAGGTGGCTGCCCAGCTGGAGCTGGGGCAGTACCTGAAGCTGGGCCGGGGCGAGGACGCCGGCGGCGGCCGGAAACGGCCCTCCATCCAGGCCGACGCGGTGGAGGCGGTCATTGCCGCCGTATACCTAGACGGCGGCATCGGCTCTGCCCGGAAACTCATCACCAACTTCATCCTGACCAACAACGAGCGGGAGCAGGAGGGAGCGGTCCGTGACTTCAAGACGGCCCTCCAGGAGTTGGTGCAGCGTGAGAGCGGCCGGGTGCTGAGCTACCGTCTCATGGGAGAGAGCGGGCCGGACCACGCCAAGGTCTTCTCCGTGGAGGTGGACCTGAACGGTCAGCCCATCGGTGCCGGTGAGGGCCGGAGTAAAAAAGAGGCCGAGCAGAATGCCGCCAAGGCTGCCATGGCCAGACTGAAGGCGGAGAGCTGAACGACAGCGTGAGAGTGGGCGGGCCGTCGAGGACGCCGGACAGGGAAGAGCACCCCTTTCTGACCGGCGCTCTCGACGCCCCGTTGTCTCACGTTTGGGAGCAACTCCCATTGATCTGAGAAAGTGGAGGAACAACGTTTTGGAGAAGGAAAGAGAAAAATTTTCGTCCCGGCTGGGATTCATTTTGATCTCGGCCGGTTGCGCCATTGGCCTGGGCAACGTGTGGCGTTTCCCCTATATTGTGGGACAGTACGGCGGCGCTGCATTTGTGCTGGTGTATCTGTTTTTCCTGGTCATCATGGGTATTCCCATCATGGTCATGGAGTTCTCCGTGGGCCGGGCAAGCCAGAAGAGCATCCTGTGCTCTTTCCAGGAGCTGGAGCCCAAGGGTACGAAATGGCATTGGTACGGTTGGTTCGGCATGGCGGGCAACTATCTGCTCATGATGTACTACACCACCATTGCCGGCTGGCTCATCCTGTACTTTATCAAGATGATCAAAGGCGACTTTGTGGGACTGGATACCGCCGGTGTAGGGGCAGAGTTCGGCGCCGTCACCGCTGACCCGGTGCTTCAGACCATTTTTGTGGCCGTGGTGGTGGTTCTGGGTATGCTGGTGTGCAGCCGGGGCCTCAAAAACGGCGTGGAGAAGATCAACAAGGCCATGATGCTCTGCTTGCTGTTCCTGCTGGTGGTGTTGGCCATCCGGGCCATTACCCTGCCCGGAGCCGCGGCCGGTCTGGAGTTCTACCTCAAGCCCGACTTCCAGAACCTGCTCTATGACGCCGATGGCAACTTCCGCCTGGGCGAGGCCATCTATGCCGCCATGGGTCAGGCCTTCTTCACCCTGAGCCTGGGCATTGGCGCCATGGCCATTTTTGGCAGCTACATCGGCCGGGAGCGCAGCCTCATGGGCGAGGTAATCAACATCACCATCCTGGATACCTTTGTGGCCTTCGTCTCCGGCCTCATCATCTTCCCCTCTGCCTTCGCCTTCGGGGTGCAGCCCGACGCGGGTCCCAACCTGATCTTTGTCACCCTGCCCAACATCTTCAATGAGATGCCCGGTGGACGGTTGTGGGGCGCCCTCTTCTTCGTGTTTATGTCCTTCGCCGCCATGAGCACCGTCACCGCCGTCTTTGAGAACATCATCTCCTGCTGGATGGACAAGTGGAATGTGCCCCGGAAAAAGGCGGTGTGGGCCAACCTGATCCTGATTTTTGTTCTGAGCCTGCCCTGCTTGCTGGGCTTCAACGTCCTCTCTGGCTACCAACCCTTTGGGCCTGGCACCGGCGTTCTGGACCTGGAGGACTTCATCGTTTCCCAGAACCTGCTGCCCCTTGGTTCCCTGCTCTACCTGCTGTTCTGCGTGGTCTCCAAGAAATACGCCTGGGGCTATGAGAACTTCCTGCTGGAGGCCGATCAGGGAAAGGGTATCCAGTTTCCCGCCAAGCTGCGGTTCTACTTCACCTTTATCCTGCCCTTCGTCGTCCTGGCCATTTTTGTGCTGGGCTACCAAGAGAAATTTTTCTAATCGGGAAAAGAGCGGTCCTGTTCGCATACGACATGCGAGCAGGACCATTTTTTGCTTTTTTCAGGCAAACCAATGGAGTGGGAAGGCTTGGAAATACTGACTTTCATGCTTGCGGTCAGAAGTGGAAGGTATTATAATAAAAATAAAGTACAGTTTACAAGGGACTACACAGGGTAGGTATCTGACGGGAGGGGTGCCGCCAGTCAGATTTTCCATGTGATGTTCAAGCTGTCGCTTGTGGCGGCTATGGTGGTGATCATCAAATCCACCACACGCCGCTTGTCATCAAAAGATACATTCTCCCAGGTATCGAGGTAGCCGGAAATCTGGCTGACCTGTTCCGGGCTGATGGCCTCCACAGTCAACTCCGCTATCCTTGCCAGAAGTTCCTGCTTGCGCCCGTCCAGTTCCGCTATCTTCACATTCACATAGGAGAACAGGACATTGTTTGCCCCCGTCAGACTGTCCACCAGCTTTTCAATCTCGCTGTCTACATGGGCAAGTTCCACTTGCAGGGCGGTGATTTTCGGGTTTGCCTTTGCCGCTTTCTTTTTTCCTGTCAGCGTCTTGTAGCTTGCCAGCTTCTTTACCATCTGCTGATAAACAACCGCTTCCAGTTCCGAAGTGATGATTTTCCCACAGCCAGGACAGCTTTTATTGTCCAGCCGTTTCGTGCAGCGGAGATACTGTTTGCCGGAGGGATTGTAGATACTCATAAGAGCATACCCGCAATTCCCGCACTTGATTTTTCCTGCCAGCCATGTGTGGGTGGCTTTCCGGGCAGACTGGATTTTCATGTTGTTCATCAGCTTCTTGCGGCAGGTCAGCCAGGTGTCGGAGGGGACGATACCCTCATGGGGAGCCAGTACCAGCATTTGGTCTTTTAAGTCGTTTTTCTTGCTGGCCTTTACATCTCGCCCTTGATACAGATAGCAGCCGTTCATGCCCGTAAAATCGGCAACGTCATTGACAATGACTGTACCTTGACTTTTGAAAAATTCGTACACATCAAGGTCTGCCTGCACATAGACAGGATTGCGTAACATCTGCGCCAGCGTGGGGCGTATCAGCTCTTTGCCATGGAACAAAATCCCCTGTTCGGCAAAGTACCGGGTAATGTCCCCGTAGGAAGTTGTGGGCTGGGCGTACATCTCAAACATCAGCCGGATATTGGCCGCTTCCTCCGGGTTTACCACCAGCTTCTTTGTGTTGATACCGTCCATCTTGATAGGCTCCGTATGGAAGCCGTAAGGGGCTTTCCCGCCCATCTTAAAGCCCCGCTGACTGCGGGAGTAGTAAGCGTCCGTTACCCGCTTCTGTATCGTTTCCCGTTCAAGCTGGGCGAACACGATACAGATATTCAGCATGGCCCGTCCCATCGGCGTGGAGGTATCAAACTTTTCCGTAGAGGACACAAACTCCACATTGTACTGCTGGAACAGCTCCATCATGTTGGCAAAGTCCAGAATGGAACGGCTGATACGGTCGAGCTTGTAAACCACGACCTTTGCAATCAAGCCCCGCTTGATGTCCCGCACCAGTTCTTGAAACTTCGGACGGTCTGTGTTCTTGCCGCTGTACCCTTTGTCTGTGTATTCCTTGCAGTTACCGCCTTTCAACTCGTATTTGCAAAATTCAATCTGGCTTTCAATGGAAATGCTGTCCTTTTTGTCTACCGATTGTCTTGCATAGATTGCGTCTATCCGATTGTTCATATTGTCGCTCCTTTTCTTAAAAAAGAAACGGAGCTGCTGACAGTTCTATTATACCGCCAGCAGCCCCGCAAATCAATGATGGGTTTGGAAAACCTTATGTCCCGGCTTCCTCACTCTCCCGCTTGTCGGCGTACTTGCGGAACACCTCATAAAGCTGCTGTTCCAGTTCCCGGCGTTTGGCTGCTTCCTGTTCCGGCGTGAACACCGGGGAGAGATTTTCCAGTGTGATTTCCTTTCCCTGAAAAGTCACGATTTCGATTTCCTTTTTGTATCTGATATTACTTATAAGATCACCTTTCCTTTCCATGCTGCCGCTGTTGCCGTTTCAGTTCCGCTAAAATCTCCGGCGGGATACGGTCAACCAGCCGCCGCATATCGTCCAGTTCGCTTTTTAACTTCGCCCGTTCCATCGTGTCATTCATCTTGCCTTTTTCGCTGGCCTTTGCCCTGACTTCCAGCTTTTCATTTTCCGCTAACAAGTCATTGATTGTGACCTTGTATTTTTTCAGTTGCCCGGAGAAGTTCTCCATCTGCGGAAACCACTTTTTCAGCATGGAGAGGGCTTCCTCTTTCTTCTTTCCGGCGTTCAGCGGGGTAATGCCGGAGAGAACCGCTTCAATGGCCCTCGCCTGTTTGGAGAGGTTGACCGCCTGTTTGAACAGCCGGGTGGGGATATGCTTCCGGCCCGTCTTGCTGGCGCTTTCCCCACGCTCCAGGTCGGGGTACTGCTCCACCATACAGGCGTGAAAATCGTCCTGCCACTTCGTCAGATTGGCCCGGTTGCCGATAATTTCTTTGGCGCACAGGCGGTTGTCCTTTGTCAGCGGCACAAAGACCAAGTGCAGATGGGGCGTTTTTTCATCCATGTGTACCATAGCCGAAACGATGTTCTCCCGGCCCACCCGGTCAATGAGGAAGTCCGCCGCCCTCTGGAAGTAGGCCGCTATCTCCTTTGGGGACTTGCCCTTGAAAAACTCCGGGCTGGCGGTAATCAGCGTGTCCACAAACCGAGTGCTGTCCTTGCGGGTGCGGCATCTGGCCTGCTCGATGCGGCTCTGAATGAAATGGTAGTAGCGGCCATCCGGCTTGACGATGTGGAAATTGTACTTGCTCCGGCTGGTGTCAATGTCCGGGTTGCTGGCGTACTGCTCCTTTTTCCGTTCATGGTGGGCTTCCAGCGGCCCCGCCGGGTGGCCCTTGTGCTTCTCAAATCGCAAAATTGCGTGTTGTGCCATTGAACTCCTTTCCCCATTCCATTCCTTTCCGGCGGGTTTTCCCGCCGAAAATATCTCTGATAGGATTGGAATGGAATGAATGTAAATAGATGGTTTTAATCTCTGTATTTCTATATACCGTCAGATTTCCGTACTTCAAGAGGATTGATTTTCGTACTCGCCAAGTACGGTTTTCAGCCCTCCGGCGTACCATAACCGGATTTCTTGAAGTCGGTGTTTGGAACCGCTTCATAGGATTTCGGGTAAATGCGGTTGGGTTTTCCACAGCCCTGTTTCTGGATTTCCACCAGCCCCGCATACTGCAACTCCCGCAGGGTGTTGACCGCTTTCTGCCGCCCGCAGCGGAGCAAAGCGACCACCTCGCAGATGGGGTAGTACAGGTAGACCCGCCCGTACTCGTCCGCCCAGCCGTTCTTCCGGGACAACTCCGCCCGGCGCAGGACAAAGGCATACAGCACCTTCGCTTCGTTGCTCAAGGGCTGGAATGTGGGTGCTTCAAAAAGGAAATTGGGGAGCCGGGTGAAACTGAACGCCTTTTCCGGCTGGTGAATATAAATCGTGTTTGTCATAGCGTGTTTTGTGGACGGTTAGAGGCCCGTTTTCCGGGGCGAATGATAAATGATACCAGCCGCCCCGGTTGAGGGCTTGCGGAGCCTTGCAAATCAAGGCTTTTCCCGCTCTTAACTGTCCACAGCAGACCTCCTTTTCCGTTCACTTTCTGTTTTCTGCCGCCTGTGAACTCTGGCGGCGCAGTCCGGGCAGTATTTGCCCCGGTTGGACTTCGGGACGAACACACCGCCGCACTCCGCACAGCGTTTCAAGTCCCTGTCCCGGTAAATCTCCGCTTCCAGCGTCCTGTCCAGCGGCAAGACCGCCCAGCGGAACCACTTGCAGCAGACGGAGAACGAAATCATCTGCGGACAGGCGCAGGTGTCGCCATCGTCCAGCGCAAGGCAGTTTCCGTCCTCGCAGTTGCAGCACTCCCGGCGTATCAGGCCGCTGGCTCGTCTCTTCTGGGGCGGGGTTATGCGGTAGGGGGAGCCGTCCGGCCTGTGTTCCAGCGGCGGCAGGTGTTGATAGGGTCTTTTGCTCATGCGTCCCTCCGTTTTCTTTGGCGTGTTCTGTTTCCAAGGTGCTTGTCCATCGATGAACTATCCCAAGTCTACACCTTTTTGACCGCCTGTGCCGTATATCCAAGAGGTAGGAAATCAGCCTGAAAAACTCCCTATTTCCACGCTCTCGGATTTGTGATATAATCAAAAAAAGATAAAAGACAAATTCAGGTTTCTGGTCTTCTTGCACAAAATAAAGGAGGAGCTATTATGCAAATTGTTTATATTCCAAGCGAATCAATGTCTGTTCAAGGTAAAAAAGATGAAATCTATAAAAGATATGGGAAAGACTGGAATATTAGAGAACAGGGAGGAGGTAACGGAAATTGGTTGTTGACCAGAAAAAGTGATGTGCTTGTAGATGGAAAAAGTTATCGTACTTTTGTACTTGAACACTACGGTAAATCCAAGCTGACAGCGAAGCTTGTTGATAAATTTCGTGAAGATGTAGCAAATGGTAAAATAAAACTGTAAATGCCTATGCCGTTATGCTATGAGCATAGTACATAGCATAACGGCTTCTCTTTCGTTGAGCTAGCAAGGAGGGTGAATATGTCTTTATCCATACAAGAGCGATTAAAAGACCTACGTGTGGAGCGTGGCTTGACGCTGGGGCAGCTTGCGGAGCAGACCGGGCTTTCCAAGTCTGCGCTGGGCAGTTACGAAACGGAAGACTTCAAGGACATCAGCCACTATGCCCTTATCCGGCTGGCGAAGTTTTACGGTGTGACCGCTGATTATCTGCTGGGGCTGTCTGAAATGAAAAATCACCCAAACGCCGATCTTGCAGACCTGCGTTTGAGTGATGAAATGATTGACCTGCTGAAAAGCGGGAGGATAGACAATACCCTGCTGTGTGAGCTGGCGGCGCACCCGGATTTCCCCCGGCTGATGGCTGACCTTGAAATCTATGTGAACGGAACGGCACTGAAACAGGCGCAGGGTGCAAACGCCATAGTGGACACGATGAGCGCAACTGTTATAAAAAAGCATAATCCTGGCATGAGTGATACGCAGTTAAGACAGCTTATCACCGCCCATATTGATGAGGACGAGTTTTGCCGCTATGTGATACAACGGGACATAAACGGGATTGCCCTTGCTCTGCGGGAAACACACAAGGACGATTTTTTCAGCGTCCCAGAGGATAACCCGCTAAAAGAAATGCTGGAAACTGCTGGTGAAATCGTCAGCCAGGACAGCGACACGGAACAAGCGTACTTGGCGTTTATCTGCAAACGGCTCAAGCTGAATTTTAGGAAGCTGTCAGTAGAAGAACGGAAGTGGCTGAAAAAGATTGCGGAAAAATCCGACTTGCTGAAGAATCCAAAACCGCAGAGAGGACGAAGATAAAAAATGCCTGAACGGCGGTTCTGGTTTTTCAGAACCACCATCCAGGCATTTTGTTTAGTAATAGAAAAAGGTGCAGTTGATTATTGCGTATTGTCAATCTCTCTCAAACCGGGTAGTAAAAATACGGCAAGCGCAACGATGATAATGCCAATTCCGCAAATGACAAACCATTTCTCAACTCCCAGCCGCTCCGCCAGAGGCCCGGAAATGACAAGGCCAAACGGCATGGCGAGGGAAGCGGCGCTTGTCAGTAGAGAAAAAACTCTCCCCAGATATTCTGGTTTGACCGTTTCTTGAAAAATCGCATTTTGCACACCGTAAAATGGAGCGGAAATTCCCATAACAGTACAGCACACAACAAAGACAAGAAATGCGTCTGGCGGCAAAAGCCCGGAGAGCATATTGCTAACGCCCATCAGGAGAACGGAAAGACCGATGGTGTACCGCCGTTTCTTAAAACCGCCCCAAATGCTCAGAATGACTCCGCCAAGCAGCATACCAACCGCAAAAGCAATTTCAGCGGC
Source organism: Intestinimonas sp. HCP28S3_D6 (assembly GCF_052065695.1). Taxonomy (NCBI): domain Bacteria; kingdom Bacillati; phylum Bacillota; class Clostridia; order Eubacteriales; genus Intestinimonas; species Intestinimonas sp. HCP28S3_D6. The sequence continues at coordinate 1,614 of NZ_JBQHTM010000041.1, read as the reverse complement.
AGAGGCATGGGCCGGTGTTCCTTTGAAGTATGACATACAGATGAGAGGAAAAAGCGTACTGATTGGCATATAAAAGAACATATAAATTACACCAATCCAGAGCAGAGCAAAGAGGCCCCTGTTTTGCTTTAATACCACATACCCCTCTTTCATATCCTGTAAAAACTGTTGTCTTTTCGTTTCTGGACATAGTTCAGGCGTTGGTATGGACGAAATCGCAACAGTCACACAGGCAAGGATTGCACCCACAATATCTAACAATATAATTGCATTAAGAGGCCAAACAGCATATAAAAACGCTGCGGCAGCTGGACTGATAATCGCACTTACTGCTTGCATGGTCTGCGTGTAACCAGCGCATTTTGTAAGTTCCTCTTTTGGCACAATCATAGGTGTTGCTGCGCTGAATGCTGGAGAATGAAAAGCAGTTCCCGCACTTCGGATTAACAGGACAACCATAATAGACCATACGGGCAATTCCATGTAAAACGCCACCAGCGCCAGAATACCGCCAGCGGCGGCAATTATCAAATCCGCACCAATCATTACGCTTTTACGGCTGTGCCGGTCAACAAAAGCACCTGCAAACGGGCCTAAACAGGCTTGCGGCAAAAATCCAATCAGTGTTGCCGCCGTCAATATGATTGCAGAATTAGTTTTCGCAACCAAATAAAAGATAATGGCCATTTGCAAAATACCGCTGCTAATAAAGGATATTGCTTGTCCGGCAAGAAGTGTAAAATAAGTTTTTCTCCATGAATTGTTGTTTTGGGTCATAATGCGAACCTCCTTTTTTATTGCATTGTTCCTTTGTTTCTGCAATAAAAAGCAGGCGTTGTCCCACAGAGAGGGCAGACGCCTGCATAACAACAAAGCACGAAAAAACACCACGATACAGTTCAAAGACTGCTCGTGTCAAACCTACGTGTTCCTTTGCATACGCACGCAAAAAAAGCCCACCATCATGTGGAAAGGTACTTCTACTTTTTATTGCTTATTAGCGTACACAAATTAACACACGTAAGCCTCCTTCCAATCTCAAACTGTCGCACAGTATAACACACATCCGATAGACTTGTCAACCATTTTTAACCTTGTTTTCCATCTTGTTTTTCCATCTCTTACGGGCAGTAGCAAAGCCAGGCGAGCCAGTCAACGGTCAAGATGAACGGCGCTTTCAGCGCCGCCGTTGACAGTCTCGCCCGTCTTTGCTAATGGGTAATCAAGGCGGGAAAGCCATTTTAGGGCTTTCCCGCCCATTTCAATTTTGGGAGAAGAAAGGCCCCAAAATGAACGAGTGCGGCCAAACACTTTTAGGGATTGGCCACCTTGTCCACCCATCCAGCGGGGCGGCGGGGAACGGTCAAGGCCGGGCGTCAGCCCATTCATTTCAGCCTTGACGGTTTCCTGCCGTTCTGCTACTTTTCCCGGAGTGTGGCCACACATCTGGTCACGGTGTCCAGAGCTTTGGGACTTTTTGTCCCATAGGCCGGGGGCGGAGGAGGTGCCGTCAAGATTTATGCGCAAAATTATTTGCAGGCTCCGGCTGAATGAAGTCAACCGGCAATAGAGGCGTCGTCCAGAGCCGCCTCCAAGTGCTTCATGTTCATGTAT
>NZ_JBQHTM010000040.1:0-34911 GCF_052065695.1 Intestinimonas sp. HCP28S3_D6 | reverse complement strand
CGTAAATGTTTCCTGTTTCTTCATCCCCATACACCACCATTGCGTTGATAGTGTTATTATCCCACATCCGGAGCCTTTATGGTAGTGCGGATTAAATCAGAGATTCCCTAGTGTTAAGATGGACTCTGCCGTCTCACCACCGGCAGCCTTCAGGACCTCCCGCTTTTCCCGCAGCACCTGGGCGTAACGCTCCTCGCAGCCCTCCAGGCGCCGGTACTCGTCCTCCTTCCGCTCCAGGTCCTCCTCCACCGCCGAGAGCTCCCGGGCCGCTGCGTCGTACTTCACCCGGGCGGCGTAGGCCTCCTGCCGCTCCTGGGTCAGCTTCTCGTCCATCTTGCCGATGACGCCATAGAAAAAGGCGGCCAGGCTGTGTCCCTCCAGCCGGTCCACGTCGGCCTGCTCCTCCAGCTTGGCCTTCTCCAGTTCGCTGACCCGCCCGGTCAGTTCCTGCTGCCGTGCCCCCAGGTCCTTCAGCATGGCATCCAGCTTACGCTTCCGCTCCATCTGCTCCCGGAGCGCCCGGAGCTCCTCATCATAAACAGACATACTGTGTCCTCCCTCTCTTATTCCGTTTCCTTCTCTGTCAAAAAGGTCTCTAGAACCGACTCCACACTAGTACAGCGGCGGGAAAACCGCGCCGTCAGCAGGGGCGATGACTGCTCCATGATGTAGGGCCGGCCCACCAGCGACAGCATGGGCAGGTCGTTGTCGTTGTCCCCGAAGGCCATGACCTCGCTGAGGTCCACCCCCAGGGCGGCGCACAGGCTTTTTAGGCCGGTACCCTTGTCGGCCAGGGTGAAGTCCAGCCACTTCTCCCCCGCCACAGCGGGATGAAAGTCCTCCCAGCCCGGCGATAGGACGGGCGCCATGGCCGCCGCCCCGTCCCGGCAGTAGGCCGAGACCTTGACCATGTCCTCCGGCACCTCCTCCGAGCTGTTCAGTACGGTCACGTTGTTGCCCACAAAGTAGCGCATGTGGTCCACGATGTCCCCTTGCTTGGGGCAGAGGTAGCTGGTGTTAGCCCCGGAGATCAGCACCTCACAGGTTGGCTGGGCCAAAATGGCCCCGCATAGCGCCAGAGCCCTGGATCGCTCCATCACAGTCTTGCTGAGGATTGCCCCCGGCGACCCCGGGCCCCAAACTACGGCACCGTTTTCGCACAGATAGCTCAGCTCATCGGCCACCGGTGCAAAGAGCCGCCGGAGGCTGCTGTATTGCCGGCCGCTGGCCGGGCAGAAGCGGATGCCCCGCTCCCCCAGACGGCGAATCTGGTCAAAGAGCACAGGGGCAATGGATTTGGCCCCGTACCGGAGCAGGGTACCGTCGATATCGCTGGCAATGAGACGGATCATGTGGTCTTCTCCTTTCCGCACTCACCGGCAGGTGTCCTGGTATTCCGACGGCGACATGCCCACCACCTTTTTAAAGGTAGCGGAAAAATAGGTGATATCCTTGTAGCCCGCCTGCTCGGCCACCTCGTAGATCTTCCGGCGGCAGTCCCGCAGTAGCTCCATGGACTTATGGATGCGGTAACGGGTGAGGTAGTTGAGGAGGGTATAGTCGGTCTCTTTTTTAAAGAGGTGACTCAGATGCCCCTCACTGATGCCCAGGGACTGGGCAATGGTCCCCACCGAGATGTTGGGGTCGTTGTAGTGGTCTCCGATGTAGGACATGGCCTCCATCACATACTTGCTCTTGTCCCCCTTCTTGAGCCCGGCCATGGGAGAGGCCTGGGTCTGGGCGTTCTCCTGGGGCGAGGTGGCCAGCCGGCGGCGGAGGTGGGTCACCGCCTCCTCCAGCTCCCCGTCGTGAAAGGGTTTTAACAAAAAGTCCACCGCCCCCAGGCGCAGGGCGCTCTGAGCGTAGGAAAAGCTATCATAGGCGGTGAGGATAATGACATAGGCGTTGTTGCCCATCTCCCGTAGCCGCCGGAGCATCTCGATGCCGTCCATCCGTGGCATCTTCAAATCGGTGATGATGAGGGTGGGGTGATAGCGCTCCACCGCCTCCAGGGCCTCCTCCCCGTTGGAGGCCTCCCCCACCACCACGCAGTCCAGGGCGGCCCAGTCCACGGCCAGAACGATGCCCTTGCGGATGAGCTCCTCGTCCTCCACCACCAGTACCTTCAGCATATCAGTTCCTCCTCCCAGCGCAGGGGCAGCACCGCCGTGATGCAGGCGCCGCTCCCGCCGGAAACATTGCTCAGATAGAGGCCGCAGCCCTCCCCATAGTGCTTGCGCAGGATGGTGTCCACGTTGTAGAGGCCCAGGTGGCCCCGGGAGAGCTCCCGGTCCCGGCGGGCGTAGGGCCCCTCCAGCTCCCGGGGCAGGCCCCGTCCGTTGTCCTGGACGGAGAGGAAGAGCCGCTCCCCCTCTGCCCGGGCCTGTACCAGAATCGCCCCCTGCTCCACCCCGTCCAGGCCGTGGAGGATGGCGTTCTCCACGATGGGCTGGAGTACCATCTTGGGCACCAGGCAGTCCTCCAGTTCCGGCGGCACCTCCACGGAGAACTCGAAGCCCCCGGAGATGCGGATGCGCTGGATCTCTACATAGCTGTGCAGCATCTCCAGCTCCCGCCACAGAGGGACGAACTCGTCCGGCGAGACGCAGAAGCGCAGGATGTCCGCCAGGTTGGTGGACATGTCGGCCACCTGGGGCACCTTGTTGATTTTGCTGATCCACTTCATGGTGTCCAGGGTGTTGCATAGGAAATGGGGGTTGAGCTGGGCCTGGAGCATACGGATCTGGGCCTCGTTGAGCTCCTTCTGGTTCTCCACCAGCTGCTCCTGGTTGGCCTTGAGGGCCACCAGCATCTCGTTGAACCGCTGGGCCAGCTGCCCCAGCTCGTCATCGTGCTCATGGGGGACGTAGACGTCCAGATCGTTGCGGGCCACTGCCTCGATGGCGCCGTGGAGGCGCTGGATGGGGCGGAACATCTGCTTGCTCAAGGTGAGGCTCATGAGGATGGAGATAGCCACGCAGACAAGGGCGCTGGAGAGGCTCACCGTATACAAAAGCCCCATGGTATCCCGGTTAAAGACCTGGGGCTGCCGCAGCACCAGGTACAACCCCGTCCCTTCATGGCGGGACACTGTATAGGTAAACTCGGCGTCACCGCTGTTCAGGGGTTCTCCTTTCAGAAGTCTTTGACGCAGGTCGGAGGCCAGACTGTCCGCCAGAGAGGGCTGAGAGCAGTAGATGGGCCGCCAATAGGCGCTCAGGATTAGCAGATCATTGCTGGCGCCGATGATGCCCTCCAGCAGGTGGTCTAGATCGGCCCGATAGAGGCCCACCAATAGGTATCCGATTTGTTCTCCCCCATCTCCGGTCAGCGGCACTGCCCCCTGGAGCAGGGGTTCGTCCGCCACCACGGTCTCCTCCGGCGGGAAAAAGCGTAGCGTACTCTCCTCCGCCGCCCGCAGCACACCCCAGTTGGTGGGTAAGTCCTGCCCGGTGGAGTTGCTGCGGGTGGAACAGAGCCATCTGCCTTGGCTGTCGTAGAGATCAAAGCGGGCGTCGTTGCGGCTCTCCTGAGTGGCGTCCAGTAGACGGCCATAGATCACCATCTCCTCCTCTTTCTCTCCTAGCATAGCTGCCGTTAATACGTCGTCCCGTCGGACTGACTGGGCCGCCTGAAGAAACCGCTGGCAGGACTCGTCCAGGAGCAGCCCCACCCGGTCCAGATGCTCCTCGGCCTCTTTTTGAGCATCCCCGGTCATGCGAAGCCGGAAGATCTGGAGCAGCATGGCCGAACAGATGAGAAGGGGAACCAGGGAGACCACCAGAAACGCAGCGAAGAGGCGATGCTGGAAGGAGACCGAAAGGAACTTCTTCATGTCTCCTCCTCCCCATCCAGGTAAAAGGCCCAGGTCATGAGCACCGCGTCGTGGTTCTGACTGGCCCAGGGGACATCGTAGTCCACCAGGGCCAGCTCCTCCAGTGCCGGGAGCTGGGGCAGGCGCGCTACATCCCCCCGCACCGATCGGCGGTACTGTCCCGCCATCATCTCCTGCACATCATAGCTGACGGTGAAGTCCAGAAACAGCCTGGCATTGTCCCCGTGGGGCGCCCCCTTCACCAGTGCGCTGCCGTCGGGCACCAGGCTGGTCCCCTCCTCGGGATAGACCAGGTTGATGCTATCCCCCGCCTCCTGGCGCTTGAGGGCGGTCTCCTCCAGGGTGACCCCCACCCAGAAGCTTCCGTTGTTCACCGCGGTAAGCACATCCCCGGAACCGGAGAGCTCATTGCCCTCCAGGCTATATGCAAATTCCCGGATCGTGGCCTCTGTGTCCTCTCCCATAGCGCAGGCCATGGTCACCAGGCTGGTAAAGCTGGAGCCGGATACCGCCGGGTCGGCAAAGGCCACCCTGCCCCGGAGACTTTCGTCCAGCAGATCAGACCAGCCAGTCACCCTGCCTTGGGGCAGCAGTTTTGTATTGTAAATGAGCACCACCGGCAGAGAGGAAAAAGGAGTCCATAGGCCATCCTCGGAGCGGTACTGTGCCTGAATGTCCCCCCACCCTGAGCACTGATAGGGCTCAAAGCAGTCCGCGTAAACCGCCAGGCTGTCCACACCGCCGCCGAACATCACATCGGCAGATGGATGCTCTGTCTCCTCATCAATACGCTCCAGAAGCTCGTTGGTGCCGCCGGTGACCACATCCACCCAGATGCCAGTGCGCTCCTCAAACTCCCGGACGATGGGCTGCCACACCTCCTCCTTGTGGGAGGTGTAGATCACCAGCCGCTGCTCCTCCGCCGGCGCCAGGGAGGCCTCCTGCACCTCCTCTCCCCCGGCGGTACAGCCGGCGAGCAGCAGGACCGCTGCCAATATGCCAAGGCACCCTCTCTTCTCCATGCCGCCCTCCCCAGATCACGTCGGGATTTTTACCAATTATAGCACACATCTTTCGACCTTTTCATCCAATGGGCACAAAATCTCAGTGGAAAACAAAAAAGCGCAGATTTGTCCCCTGTTTTTTCCTCCTCCGCTCCGCTACAATAAAATCACCAGGAATCTCCGGATGGAGCCATTCCATTTCATTTAAAATGACGAAGGAGGAATTTTCAATGAAACGCGCTCTTGCACTGCTCCTGGCTGGTTCCCTGTCACTATCCCTGGCCGCCTGCGGCGGCGGTGGTGGCGGCGGCGCCGCCAGCACCGGCACCCCCGGCTCCGCCGCGCCCCAGGACAGCAGCGCCCCGGCGGGCGAGCTCTCCGCCACCCAGCAGATCATCCAGGAGGCCGAGGGCATGACCCTGGAGGAGCTGGCCCAGAAGGCCATCGAGGAGTCCAACGGCCAGACCTTCTACGGCGTGGGCAACTCCAGCCGCGGCGGCACCGCCCTCCCCCTCTTCATCGAGTACCTCCAGACCATCGACCCCAATTATACCATGGAGTATGAGTGGCAGCAGCCCAAGAACAACAAGATCTTCGATCAGCTCACCGCCGACTCCCTGAAGGACACCGGTACTTACGCCATGACCCTCATCCAGGATGGCAACCAGATCGAGTCCAAGATGGTCCAGACCGGCATCCTGGACACCTTCATCCCCAAGGACTGGGCCGACGCCAACGGCACCACCGCCGCCGACTACACCGGCTACCTCCCCCTCCAGACCCTGAACAAGGTCTTCATGTACAACAACACCGGCTCCAAGACCTATGACAACTGCTGGGACTTCGTGGCCGAGGGCGAGCACGGCCTGTTCATGGACATCGACTCCGAGATCGTGGGCAAGAACTTCCTCTACATGCTCACCGAGGACACCTACGCCGGCTGGCTCAAGGAGGCCTTTGACGCCCTGAGCGCCGACGAGCAGGCCTACTTCCAGCCCACCATCGACGAGATGGCCTCCGAGGCCGAGAGCCTGGGTCTGGGCGAGAACGGCAAGTACGCCCTGGCCTGGATCAAGCTCTGGGTGGGCAGCTACAACGCCCAGACCGATGACGGCCCCATCTGCAACATCCTGGTGGACCAGTCCGCCACCGACCAGTTCGGCCTGCTGGTGTACTCCAAGCTCCGCAGCGTGGAGGAGTCCGCCTCCGTCTCCAAGAACAACATCACCGTGGCGGCCTACAATGACGGCTACACCGGCATCGGCGGCTTCGGCTACTGCCACTACCTCTTCGTCACCGACAACAGCCCCCTCCCCTGGACCGCCTGTGCCTTCATCGCCTACATGACCTGCACCGCCGACGGCTTCTCCGCCTGGGGCAAGGACATCGGCGGCTACTCCTCCAACCCCAACGTGGCCGCTGAGAACGAGGAGATCTTCCACCACGAGACTGGCGGCATGTCCGAGGACGGCTCCACCGTGGAGTTCGCCGCCCTCAACGACCACGGCTACGACTGGTGGACCACCGACGGCAAGCTGGTGCTGGAGGACCCCGAGTACTGCGCCTCCGTCTCCTTCACCGTGGGCAGCTGGATCGAAATGCTGGATAAGTACAGCGCCAGCTGAATCTGAGGCGGCCATTCGGGCGCCCCTGACCGGTCCTGAGTGACATCAGAACAAAGCGCCCTTGGAACTGTGCGGGACCGCCAGGTTCCAAGGGCGCTCCCTTATCCCGGAAAAAGGAGAGATTTCATGGATCAGACAACGACGCTCCGGGCCGGCAGCTCGGCCGTCCGCAGGAACAAGATAAAGACCTTCTTCTCAAAACCCCACAACGTGATCCTCCTCCTCATGGGCATCGTGCTGACGGTGACCACCGTGGCCCCCATCGTGGCCATCGTGGAGGACACCTTCAAGATCCACCCCGGCACCATCGACGCCTACCTCACCGGACAGGCCTCCGGCTACACCCTGGTCAACTACATCGACCTCTTCACCAGCAACCTGGCCAAGACCAACCTGTGGCTCCCCCTGTGGAACACCGTCCTTCTGGCCGTGGGCACCTGCGTGGTCTCCATCCTCTACGGCGGCCTCTTCGCCTTCCTGGTCACCCGCACCAACCTGGCCTGGCGGAAATACCTCAGCTCCATCTTCATCTTCCCCTACATCATGCCCCAGTGGACCCTGGCCGTGGTGTGGCAGAACCTCTTTGACTCCAACGCCGTCACAGGCACCTCCAACGGCCTGCTGGCCGCCACCCTGGGCATCGAAATGCCTGCCTGGTGGTGCCTGGGCCTCTTCCCCAGCGTGGTGGTGCTGGGCCTCCACTACGCCCCCTTCGCCTACATCCTCATCGGCGGCATCTTTCGCAACATGGACGCCAACCTGGAGGAGGCGGCCACCATCCTGGACACCCCCAAGTGGAAGATCATGTTCCGGGTCACCCTCCCTATGGTCAAACCCGCCATTCTCTCCACCATCCTGCTGGTCTTCGGCAGCTCCATGGGCTCCTACCCCGTGCCCCACTACCTGAACCTGACCACTCTGGCCACGAAATACGTGTCCATGAACTCCAAATACACCGGTGAGGCCAGCATCCTGGCCATCATCATGATGGTTTTCGGCGTGGCCATCATGCTCCTCAACCAGATGAGCCTGCGCAGCCGGAAGAACTATACCACCGTCACCGGCAAGTCCGGCCAGATCTCCAAGATCAACCTGGGCCGGGTGGGAAAGTACATCATCGCCCTGGTGCTGGTGGTCCTCACCTTCTTCACCAGCATCTTCCCCATCGTCTCCTTTGCCTTCGAGACCTTCCTCCCCAACCCCGGCGACTACTCCTTCCTCTACACCGGTGACACCGACAACCTGACCACCAAGTGGTGGGTCACGGACGAGAACATCACCGAAAACGGCATGTACGGCCAGAAGGGCATCCTCCACAACGACACCATCTGGCGGGCCTTCAAGGGCACCATCTGGGTCAGCGTGTGCTGCTCCCTGCTGGCGGGTACCATCGGCACCATGATCGGCTACGCCGTGTCCAAGGCCAGGCGAAGTAAATGGGCAAACTACGTCAACGCCGTGGCCTTCCTCCCCTACCTGATGCCCTCCATCGCCGTGGGCGTGGCCTTCTTTATCCTCTTCTCCAACGAGTACATGAACCTCTTCAACACCTACACCCTACTCATCATCGTAGGCACCATCAAGTACATCCCCTTTGCCAGCCGCAGCTCCCTCAACTCCATGCTCCAGCTCTCCGGCGAGATCGAGGAGTCGGCCATGATCCAGAACATCCCCTGGATCAAACGCATGACCCACATCATCATCCCCATCCAGAAGTCCTCCATCATCAGCGGCTACCTGCTGCCCTTCATGACCTGCCTGCGTGAGCTCTCACTGTTCATGCTGCTGTGCACCCAGGGCTTCATCCTGGCCACCACCCTGGACTATTTTGACGAGATGGGACTGTACGCCTTCTCCAGCGGCATCAACCTCATTTTGATCGTGACCATCCTGGTGTGCAACACCATCGTCAACAAGGTCACTGGAGCCAGCCTGGACAAGGGAATAGGAGGTTAACACCATGCCTGAGATCAAATTAGAACACGTGACCAAGCGCTGGGGCAAATTCTACGCCGTGGACGACCTGAGTATGGTCATCGAGAACAACGCCTTCGTCACCCTGCTGGGCCCCTCCGGCTGCGGTAAGACCACCACCCTGCGGATGATCGCCGGCCTGGAAACCCCCACCAGCGGACGCATCACCATTGGCGACCAGGTGGTCTTTGACAGCGCCAACGGCATCAATGTCCCCGCCAACAAGCGGAAGGTGGGCTTCCTCTTCCAGAACTACGCCCTGTGGCCCAACATGACGGTCTACGACAACATCTCCTTCGGCCTGAGCAATATCAAGGAGGCCATGCCCAAGGTGGACTTTGAGGCCAAGAATGCCGCCCGCCTGGCCGAGATCCTCCGGCGGCCCGAGGAGGTGGTGAAGGTCCTGGAGGAGTGCCGGGACAAGAACGGCAAGCTAGAGGAGAACAAGGCCTTCATCAAGCTCATCGACACCTTCACCATCTCCATGTTCACCGCCAAGAAGCTCTTCGGCTACCACCTGGAGTCGGGCAAGGACATGTCAAGCGAGATCATCGCCCTCCAGTCCAAGGTGGAGTCCGCCCGGAAGGCACAGAACCTTGACGACCAGTTCCAGGTGGTCCAGAATGGCCAGGTGGTCACCGAGGTCCGCAAGCTCACCAAGGAGGAGATCGACCTCACCGTCCGCCGGGTCTCCCGCATCGTGAAGATTGGCATGTTCATGGACCGCTACCCCGCCGAGCTCTCCGGCGGCCAGCAGCAGCGTGTGGCCATCGCCCGCACCCTGGCCCCCGAGCCCTCCGTCCTCTTCATGGACGAGCCTCTCTCCAACCTGGACGCCAAGCTGCGCCTGGAGATGCGCTATGAGCTCCAGCGCCTCCACGTGGAGACCGGCTCCACCTTCGTCTATGTTACCCACGACCAGATGGAGGCCATGACTCTGGCCACCCAGATCTGCCTCATCAACAACGGCGTCCTCCAGCAGTACGAAGCCCCCCTCACCGTCTACCACCAGCCCGCCAACCTCTTTGTGGCCGACTTCGTGGGCAACCCCTCCATCAACTTCGTGGAGGCCAAGGGGACCCAGGCCGCCGACGGCGCCATCGACCTCACTCTCTTCAAGGGCCGGAAAGCCCGCTTCATCCCCGCCGCCCCCCTGGATCTGCCCGGCTGGTTCGCCAAGCGGGATCAGGAGGCCGCCCGGCGGGAGGAGCTCCACAAACAGAAGGCCGCCGACAAGGCCTACGTGGAAAAGGGCAACAAGGATGAGACCTTCCGCTACCACATCGCCAAGGTGGTGGAGGACGACTTCTCCCTCCAGGAGGAGCCGGTGCTCACCGACGAGGACCTGGTGCTGGGCATCCGTCCCGAGTTCATCGACATCACCAACGCCGGCGCCCTGGACGGCGAGATCTACGGCGCCATGCCCACCGGCATGGAGTCCACCATCAAGGTCCGCATCGACGACTTCCTTCTCACCGGGGTGGTCTTCGGCAGCACCCTCTTCACCATCGGCTCCAAGATCAAGGTGGACATCTCCGGCGACAACATCATGCTCTTCGACCGCAGAAGCGGCCAGTGCATCGCCCTGGGCAGCCTGTCATTCTCCTGATACAGCGCGAAAAAGCTCCGGCCTCCCCTCATGAGGGGAGGCCGGAGCTTTTGTTCGGGGGATTTGTTTGTTTAGCCACGCCCCTCCATAGACCGGCGGAGGAGTTCCTCCGCCTCCTCAGCCTTGAGGACCTTTCCCGAGGAGACCACAACGCCGCGGACCACCAGAGCGGGCATGCGCATGACGTTATAGGATGCCACCCGCGCCATGTCCGTGACATACTCCACCTGTCCGGCGCAGCCCAGCTTCTCCGCCGCGGCCTTCACATTCTCATAGAGCTGGTGGCAGGAGCTACACCCCGAACCAAGGACTAAAATACCCTTCTCCGGCATGGCCGCGCCGCCCGCTTTTCCGCAGGTACAGCCGCAGGAACAGGGCGCGGCGGTCTCTTTCTTCTTGCCAAATCCAAACAGTGCCATCATGATCTTCTCCTTTTAACATAATTTCAGATTCAGAGCAGCATGCCCTGGATACCGTTAAAGAGATACCCCACAATTAGGATGCCCACCGTGCATACTCCCACAAAAATGCCCAGCAGGCGGGGCTTTACCGCCTTCCGCAGCAGGATCAGCGACGGCAGAGAGAGGGTGGTCACACCCATCATGAAGGAGAGGACCACACCCAGCCGGGCGCCCTTGGCCAGCAGGGCCTCCGCAATGGGGATGGTGCCGAAAATATCGGCGTACATGGGGATGCCGGCGGCGGTGGCCAGGATCACTCCAAAGGGGCCATCCCCGCCCAGGATCTTCACTACCAGCTCCTGGGGGATCCAGTTGTGGATGATGGCGCCGATGCCCACCCCCACCAGCACATAGGGAGCCACCTTCTTCCCGGTGGACAGGGCCTGGTCCCAGGCGTAGGAGAGCCGGTCCCGCCAGGTCAGCTTCTCCTGGGGCACCTCTCCCCCGCCGGGACCCCGGACATAGGGCTCCACCTGGTCCTCCAGCCGGAGGGCCTGGATGAGCGTGCCGCCCGCCACAGCCACCACCAGTCCCAGTGCCACATAGGCGGCAGCCACCCGCCAGCCAAAGACCCCCGTCAGCAGCATGAGGGAGCCCAGGTCCACCATAGGAGACGAGATTAAGAAGGAAAAGGTGACGCCCAAGGGCAGACCCGCCCGGGTAAAGCCGATGAAGAGCGGAATGGAGGAGCAGGAGCAAAAGGGGGTCACCGTCCCCAGCAGGGCAGCCACGATATTGGCGCCCAGTCCGTGGAAGCGTCCCAAAATGCGCTTGGAGCGCTCCGGCGGAAAATAACTCTGGATGTAAGAGACGATCAGGATGAGGACGGTGAGGAGCACCATAATCTTCACCATGTCATAGAGAAAAAAGTGGAGGCTCCCTCCCAGCCGGCTCTCCAGATCCACGCCGAGGGCCAAAAGCCCGCGCCCGATGAGTTCTTTGAGCCACGCCATCCCCAGGACCTGGTCCTGCAAGAACGTACCGATGGACATAACAGTTCCCCTTTCCTTATGAAAACAGATCAAAAATATTTGATGTATTGGCTCGAAAAAGAGCCGCCAGACCGGCGGCGCCTTTCCTCAGTCCTGGCAGCGGCAGCAGGACGTCTCCGTGACCGGGGCGGTGAGCTCCCCCACCAGGGCGGCTGCCCTGGCCCTGCCCGCCGGGTCGATCCAGTAGTGGGTCCACTTCCCCTCCTGTCGGCTGGCTACGATACCGGAGTCACACAACACCTTCATGTGGTAGGAGAGACCCGATTGGGAGAGGTCCAGCGGCTCCAGCAGGACACAGGCGCACTTCTCCCCTGACCGCAGCTGCTCCAAAATGGCCAGCCGCTTGGGGTCCGCCAGGGCCTTGAATACCTTTACAGCCTCCTCGTACATGTCGCCGCCTCCTTCACATCGAAAACTTTTGATGTATTCTACCACTCCTTTCCCATCCTGTCAAGGGGAAAGGTCTCCACATGCTTGACAAGACCTTTCCTTGTGTTAAAATGGTGTCACATGAACTTTTTGGAGGAATTCACTTTGGATAAACAGTGGTTCGACGACATGGAAGCCCGCATCCCCCACGGAGAGGTCCGCACCCGCTTTGCCCCCTCTCCCACTGGCTACATGCACGTGGGCAATCTGCGCACCGCCCTTTACACCTGGCTCATCGCCCGCCACGCCGGCGGCAAGTTCATCCTGCGCATTGAGGACACCGATCAGGGCCGTCTGGTGGAGGGCGCCACCGAGATCATCTACAACACCCTGCGCAAGTGTGGTCTCACCTGGGACGAGGGTCCCGACGTGGGCGGCCCCGTGGGCCCCTACATCCAGACCGAGCGCCGGGACCTCTATGGTAAGTATGCCAAACGCCTGGTGGAGCTGGGCCACGCCTATTACTGCTTCTGCGAAAAGACCGAGTCTGAGGAGGACAGCGGTAACTTCGACCGGCCCGACGACCCCTGCCGCACCCTCTCCCCCGAGGAGGCTAAGGCCAAGGTGGAGGCCGGCGTCCCCTACGTCATCCGGCAGAAGATTCCCAAGGAGGGCCAGACCACCTTCCACGACGCCGTCTTCGGCGACATCACCGTGGAGAACAACACCCTGGACGACCAGGTCCTCATCAAGCGGGACGGTCTGCCCACTTACAACTTCGCCAACGTCATCGACGACCACCTGATGGGTATCACCCACGTGGTCCGGGGCAGCGAGTACCTCTCCTCCGCCCCCAAGTACAACCTGCTCTATGAGGGCTTCGGCTGGGAGATCCCCACCTACATCCACTGCTCCCCCGTCATGCGGGACCAGCACAACAAAATGTCCAAGCGGAAGGGCGACCCCTCCTACGAGGACCTGCTGGCCATGGGCTACCTCTCCGAGGCCGTAGTCAACTATGTGACCCTCCTGGGCTGGTCGCCCCGGGGCGAGAACGTGGAGCGGGAGTTCTTCACCATTGCGGAGCTGGCGGACATTTTTGACATTGAGGGCATCTCCAAGTCCCCCGCCATCTTCGACATCGAAAAGCTCACCTACTTCAACGCCCACTACCTCCGTGAACTCACTCCCGAGGCCTTCCACGCCGTGGCGGAGCCCTATATCCGTCAGGCTGTGAAAAACGAGGCCTACTCCTCTCATGAGATCGCCGGCCTCCTCCAGGCCCGGTGTGAGCGCCTCACCGACATTCCGGAGAAGCTGGACTTCTTCGACCTCCTGCCCGAGTACGGCGCCGACCTCTTCACCAACAAGAAGTCCAAGACCAACTCCGAGGTATCCAAGAATATGCTGGAGGCCGCCATCCCCGCCCTGGAGGCCGTCCCCGCCTGGACCAACGACGCCATCCACGACACCCTGGTGTCTCTGGCCGAGTCCCTAAGTGTAAAGAACGCCACCCTCATGTGGCCGGTGCGCATCGCTGCCGCCGGCAAGGCGGTGACCCCCGGCGGCGCCGTGGAGATCTGCCACATCCTTGGTAAGGATGAGACCCTCCGCCGGCTGAAGCTGGGCCTGGAGAAGGTCTCTGCCGTCCTGTAAACCACCAATATGCAAAAATGGAGCATCGCAAACGCGATGCTCCATTTTTGTTGTCACAAAACGGGCTTATAAGTGTTATTCTTAGTAGAGAGGACAAGAGAGGGGGGAGCGCCGTGGCCGACTACGATCTGCTGCGCCGGGTCTATGAGGCCCGGCGGCGTCCCCTGCTGCTCTACGCCTACGCCCTGTGCGGCAGCCGGGAGGAGGCCGAGGACCTGGTCCAGTCCGCCTTCCTCAAGGCCCTCCTCTCCTACCGGGCCACCGGCAGCCTGGACCACTGGCTGGTGAAGGTGCTGCGCAACGAGTTCCTCAACCAGCGGCGGGACCGGTCCAGGCGTGGCGAGGAGGATCTGCCAGAGCACCTGGCCGACCCCTCCCCCACCCTGCCGGAACAGCTCATCGCCGACGAGGAGAAGCGGCGGCTCTACTCTGCCATCGCCCGGCTGCCGGTGCTTCAGCGGTCCATCCTGCTGGACAGCGTCTACTTCGGCCTCACCGACGGCGAGATCGCCGACACCCACCACATCACCCGTGAAAACGTCCGTCAGCTCCGGTCCCGGGCCAAGCGCCGGCTCCAGGTCGAGCTGGGAGAGGAGGAAACGTCATGACACAGCCTGACGATCTGGACCGCCGCCTGGAAGCCCTGGGAGAGCCGGAGGGGTCCTCCCCCATCCAGCCCGCTGAGGAGGAGCTGCGGGCCCTGGAGAAACTCATCCGCCGCCGGGTCCGCAACATCTGTCTCAAGACCCTGCTGGCGGTGGTGATCTGCGCCGCTCTGATCTTTGGCCTCATCAACCCACTGGCCAAGCTCACCACCTTCAATCCCATCCCAATGGAGGAGGACGATGGAGGCTTCACCCAATACCTCAACGCCTACTTCGGCACCATGCAGCCCTACGTCCGGCTCACCGGTACCGACATCACCGATACCGGCTTCGGCACCTATGATGCGGCCCTCCATGTGGTTGGTCTAAAAAATCTGAAAGTCTATGTGGGCGGCTACACCGACGTCCGCCTGACCATCCGCCGGGGTGAGGCAGAGGTGACCTCCGACCCCACCGGGAAACTGACCAAATATCTGGGGCGCTTCGACTCGGACCTCATGGACCGAGCCGACCTGCTTGCCGAGCTGGAAAAACTGCCCTCTTCCGCTTATATCCGCCTGTCTGTGGGCACCGATACCCCACGCACCCCGGAGGAGCTGCGGACCCTGCCGGCGGAGGTGGTCTGGGCCCAGATCTATGACCCGGATATGGAATACCAGGGCGGCGTCAATCTATCCCCCTCCCTGCTCTTCGGCAACGAGGTCGATCCCCGAGAGCTGGATGGTCAGGAGATGGCCCAGTACTACGCCGACATCTTAGAACTTCTCCTCACCCAGCCCAAGCTGCTCACCTCCCTGGGCATCTTCTCCAACTACCGTGTCTACTATACGACCGGAGTAGTGGAGGAGGCCCTGGGCTCCGCCCGGGAAATGGAGGCTTTCAGAAGCCAGAACTTCTGCGTCCAGGGGAGCCGGGACGAGATCCTGGCCCTCATCGACCAGGTGGAGCCCACCTCCCTGCTGGTGGACCACATCTTCCTCACCTCCCTGTCGGAGTGAGGCAAAAAGGCCCCGGCGTGGAAAATGAATTCCGCGCCGGGGCCTTTTTCATTTGATTAGGAATTCACGAAGACCTGGAGGGTGGTGGTGAGCTGACGCCCGGGGGTGGCCAGGGTCTGGCCATTGTAGTACATGGCGGTGGAGGCGCCGCCGTCCAGGTTGATGGCATCCTGGCAGCCCAGCTGGAGCATGAGCTCCCGCATCTGCTGGATAGAGGCGGAGGGGACACTGACCAGCAGCAGCTTCCCGTCGGCAGTAGTGCCCACAGCGGTACGGGGGGTAACGCTGGTGGTGAAACGGGCCTCGGTGAAGCCGGGGTCCAGATAAGTCTCGATGGCGCCGTCCTTCACCAGACGAGGCGCACCGGAGATGAGGGATGTGACACCGTCCAGGACGAAGCCCTCTTCGTCCTCCACCCGCAGATAGGGCTCCATGGCCACGGTGCGGCCTAGCTCGGGGACCTGATAATAGTGGGTGGCGGTGAAGGCGGAGCCCATCCACAGCACATAGCCGTCAGCGGGGATGGTCAGGGTCTCCCCTGCCGCCACAGCTCGGTAGTCAGCGGTGACACCATTGCGAACCGTGAGGGCGGCTCCGGCGCAGGTGACGGGCACACTCTCGCCCCGGGCGGGGGTGTAGAGCACGGAGGCGTCGGCGGACTGCTCAAAGACGTTCAGGTTGTAGCCGGACCACTGCTGGGCAGTACCACCGTCGGTGGTGATGACCCGGTAAAAGACGGAGGGACGGCCATAATACATCTTGCCGTCCGCCGTGATGCCCAGGGAGGTGATGGAGCCGCTATTGCCGTAGACAAAGTTTCCGCCCACCATGACGGGGCCAATGGGGTCCTTGACGGCCTCGTAGGACTCAAAGAAGTTGGCGTTGATGACTGCCGTGGCGCCGCCGGAGTAAGAGACGATGCTGCCGAAGTCGGCGGTGGCATTGAGCTTGTTGCCCACAATAGCACTCTTCACGGAGACCCGGGGATCGCTCATATTCACGGTGATGATCTTGGCGCTGACGGTGCCGGAAGGCAGGGCGTAGCTCCCCTCTTTGTAAGTAACGGGCTGGACAGCGGGCTGAATGCTGGCCAGCTTCGCCGTCAGGGCCTTTACGCTGGCCAGACTGGTGAGGCTGTTCTGGTCCACGGGAGCGGCACTCACCACCACGATCTGGTTGGTGGGCTCATAGGACACGGAGAGGCCCAGATTCTCAGAGACAAACCGAACCGGTACGAAGGTGCGGTCGTTCTTGGCCTCGGCGGGCACGTCCATGGTGACGGCCACACCGTCTACCGTGGCCTGGGCAGAGCCGGGGGCCAGCTCCACCTGGTGTCCGTTCAGGGTGCACAGCACACCGTTGGTGGCCGGGACCCACTCCACGGAGCCGCCGAAGGCCTCCAGCACCCGCCGGATGGGCAGCAGGGTGTAGCCGCCGCCGTTGACCTGGACGGCGTAGGGGGTGACCTGGGCGTTGCTCTCATCCACCTGGGTGACCTGGGTGTCGATGGAACACCAGGGGCTGCCCAGCTTCAATGCCACCTCAGAGGAGGCGGCCAGCGTGGACACCGGCAGTATACCGACCACCAGTGCGAGTGCCAAAAGCACTCCAAAAAGATACTTTTTCTTCATTTTCCTTCCTTCTCTCTTGCAAAATATAGCACTTTCATTATATTGCCTTCTCTGGAAAAAATCAATATACAGGCGGCATACGGCAAATATTTCACCAACTGCTGCCGAATGAGCTTGGCCGCCGCCGTCCATCCTAGGATGGAAAGGAGGCGCTCACAATGGAACAGCGCAAAAAAAGCCCCAGACAGCTGGCGCGGCGGTTCAGTTTTCTAGCCGCCGCCTTCGCGGTGGTGGCCGGTCTGGCGATCCAGGGTCAGATGGAGGCGGCGGCCTACCAGCGCTACCTCACCAACAGCCGGCTCCACGCCTTCGCCGAGCTTTCGGCCAACCTGAGCCAGCTGGGCACCGACCTGCAAAAGGGCGTGTACGCCACTACCCCCTCCATGCTGGGCGCCCTGTGCACCCAGATCTTCGGCCGGGCCATGTCAGCCCAGATGGCCCTGGGCGAGCTCCCCTACGGCAATATTGAGCTGGAGCAGACCGCCGCTTTTCTGGCCAAGGCGGGGGACTACGCCGCCGCCCTCTCCCGCTCGGCTGCGGTGAACGGTGCCTGCTCCGACGAGGAGCGGGAGGGCCTGCGCAGTCTGGCCGACGCGGCGGCCACCCTGTCCGGTCAGGTCTCCGCCCTCCAGGCTGACCTACTCTCCGGCGCGGCCACCCTTGAGGACGTGGACACAGCGGAGGCCCGGCTCTCCGGTGAGGAGGGCGGCGGCCAGGAGCTGGCGGGCTCTGTCTACCAGACCGTGGAGGAGGACTTCCCCGAGCTGCCCACCCTCATCTATGACGGTCCCTTCTCCGACCACATCACCGGCCGGGCACCCCGGATGCTGGAGGGCCTGGCCCAGGTTACCCAAGAGGACGCCCGTCTGGCCGCCGCCAAGTTTTTTGACCTGGAGCCGGAGCTCTTCTCCCTGGTCTCCGCCGGAGAGGGCACCCTGCCCACCTATGGCTTCTCCGCCGCAGTGGACGGCGGCGAGCTGTACGTGGAGGTGACGAAACAGGGCGGGCTGGTGCTGGAGGCCATCAGTTCCCGCTCCGCCGGGGCGGCCACCCTCTCCCAGGAGGAGGCCGCCACCCTGGCCCGGGACTTCCTGGCCTCCCGGGGCTATCCCTCCATGCGGGAGAGCTATTTTATCGACCAGGGCGGCGTGGTCACCATCAACTTCGCCTCCGCCCAGGGGGATGTCCTCTGCTACCCCGACCTGGTAAAGGTCTCTGTGGCCCTGGACACCGGCCGGGTAGTGGGCTTTGAGTCGGAGGGCTACCTCATGAACCACATGGTCCGGGACCTCCCCGCCCCCGCCGTCACCGAGGCGGAAGCTCAGATGGTGGTCTCCCCCGCCCTCACCGTCCTCTCCCACCAGCTGGCTCTGATCCCCACCGGTGGCGAGTACGAGGTCCTGTGCCACGAGTTCAAGTGCCAGGACGAGGACGGCCGCCATATCATCGTCTATGTGAACGCCCAGAACGGTCAGGAGGAGAAGATCCTCCTGCTGCTGGAGGATGAGAACGGCACCCTGGTGCTCTGAGCAGCAAAAGACCCCGGCGCGGCACTGCTTGCCGCGCCGGGGTCTTTCTCTCCTCAGGTCAGATCCTTCACATAGAAGTAGTGGCCGTAGGTCCCCACCGCCGGCTCGATGGCGCCGAAGCGGCGGTAGCCCAGCTTTTCGTAAAAGCCGGGGGCCTGGAAGCCCAGGGTGTTCAGCTCCAACCGGCGGGCGCCCTGGGCCCTGGCCTGGTCCTCCACATGGGCCAGGAGCGCCGAACCCAATCCCTGGCCCCGGTGGTCCTCGTCCACCCAGAGCACGTCCACCGAGGCCATCTCCCCCATGCGGAAGCTGTCCGTCCCGGCAATGCACCGGCCCTCACCGTCCTTGATACAGCAGGACAGGTCGGCTACGTCGGGGCAGAAACTGCGGTTGTAGCGGCGCAGGCCCACGTGGACCTCCTCCACCTCCTGCTCGCCGCTGTGCACGATCTCATAGGTCATGGGCCCTTCCTCCTCTCGGGCGGTCAGTCGTTCAGGTCAAAGGGAGGTGTCTCCCGGCTCTGGGGGATGGCATCGCCCTCGAAGGCCAGCTCGTCTGGCACCGGCTCGGGGGCACGGTCCACCATGCCCTGCTTGAACTGCATCTCCTGCCACTGCTCCTTGGTGATGAGGACCTGACGAGGCTTGGAGCCCTCGAAGGGGCCCACCACACCCTTCTCCTCCATCTGGTCCACCAGGCGGGCGGCCCGGGAGTAGCCCAGCTTGAGGCGCCGCTGGAGCATGGACACGGAGGCCTGTCCCGTCTCCACCACTACCTCGATGGCGGCAGGCAGGAGCTCGTCGTACTCCTCCCCCACCTCGTCGGGTGCGGAGCCACCCACGCCCTTGCTGCCTTTCTCCTTCTCGGCGGCGTGCTGCTCGATCTCGTGAATGACCGACTCGTCGTACTCCACGGTGCTCTGTTCCTTGATGAAGGAGACCACCGAGGCCACCTCCTCGTCGGAGATGAGGCAGCCCTGGACGCGCAGGGGCTTACCGGAGCCCAGGGGGAAATAGAGCATATCGCCTCGGCCCACCAGTTTCTCGGCGCCGGTGGTGTCCAGAATGATACGTGACTCAAGGGCGGAGGCCACGGCGAAAGCAATGCGGCTGGGGATGTTGGCCTTCATAAGGCCGGTGATGACGTCGGCGGAGGGCCGCTGGGTGGCGATGATGAGGTGCATGCCGGCGGCACGGCCCATTTGGGCCACCCGGCAGATGGATTCCTCCACCTCCTTGGCCGCCACCAGCATCAGGTCGGCCAGCTCGTCGATGACCACCACGATCTGGGGCATTTTCTCCATACCCTCAGTCTTGGCGGCGTGGGCGTTATAGGAGGCCAGGTCTCGGACACCCACCTCGGAGAAGGCCCGGTAGCGCTTCATCATCTCGGTGACCGCCCACTGGAGGGCACCCGCCGCCTTCTTGGGGTCGGTGACCACCGGGATGAGCAGATGGGGGATGCCGTTGTAGATGCCCAGCTCCACCATTTTGGGGTCCACCATGATGAGGCGGACCTCTTCCGGTGTGGCCTTATAGAGGAGGGAGATGATGAGGGAATTGGTACATACAGACTTACCGGAACCGGTGGTACCGGCGATGAGCAGGTGGGGCAGCTTGGCGATGTTGCCCACGATGCAGTTGCCCGCTATGTCCTTGCCCACGGCAAAGGCTACCTTGGAGGGGTGATCCCGGAACTCCTTGGAGTCGATGACCTCGTGGATGTGGACAGGGCTTACCAGCTTGTTGGGAACCTCAATGCCCACGGTGGCGATCTTATCCGGAATGGGGGCAATGCGGACGCCGGTGGCGCCCAGGGCCAGGGCGATGTCGTCGGAGAGGTTGGTGAGCTTGTTGAGACGGACTCCCTGGTCCAGCTCCACCTCGTACCGGGTCACCGAGGGTCCCCGGGTCACGTCGGAAATCTGGGCCTCGATACCAAAGGATCGGATGGTGTCGGCCAGGCGCTCCTGGTTCATTTTGAGCTCGGCCTGGGCTCCGTTGCCCACATCTCCAGCCCCCTCGGTGAGGAGGGAGACCGGCGGATACTGGTAGACGGCGGGAGTGCTCTCCGCCATGGTCTTTTCGATGTCCTCCCCCACCTTGGCCGCCTCGGCCTGGGCCTCCTTGGCGGAGACCTTCTCCACCGCGGGCTCCCGGACGATCTCCGGCAGAGGCATGGGGGGCGGTGTTACCGCGACCTCCGGCTCCGGCTGGGGAACCTCCGGCTCCGGCTCCACCTCGGGGACCGGCGGTACGGCCGATACCGGCTGGACAACGGGCACGGGCTCCGGGGCTGGGGCCGGCGTGGGCTCAGGTTGCTGGACAGTCGGCTCGGGCTGGGGCTCCTCCGCCATGGCCCGGGCGCCGGTGAGCACCTGGTCCGGCGGCATAGCCCCCGCCTGCCGGTTGAAGAGCCGCTCCTTCCGGGGGAAGAGACTGCGGGCCTGGGGCTTCTCCGGCTGGGGAGCAGGACCGTCGTCCACAGGAATGTCGATGGCCGCCCGGCGGCGCTCCGGCTCCGGACGGCGGCGGACTGGCCGCTCCTCCGGCTCTGGCTCCTCCTCTTCCTCATACTCATATTCGGCCCGAGGCCGACTCCGGATGGCGTCTACGATCTCCGGGACGGAGAGGTGGAAGGCCCCCAGGAACATCAGCATCTGGGCTAGGATCAGGATGAGTCCAGCACCGATGGGGCTGAACACCAGGGTCAGAGTCTCGGCGATGAAACCGCTCACCACTCCGCCACATTGCACCGCCTCCCCCTGCTTCCAGAGTCCGCCGACGGCCTCCAGGCTGAAGGCGAACTCCCCCTTATAAAGGAAGAGGTGGAGAATGGCCCCCATGACCAGGGGGGTCAGCAGGGCACACCACAGCCGCAAACGCACCGGCCGTCCCCGGTGGAAAGCCAGAATATAGCTGGCCACCACCAGCATGGGGGGCGCCAGCCAGAAGCCGTAACCGAAGAGGCCCTTGAGCAGGCTGCAAAAGAGGTCGATGAAAATGGCCTGGATATTAAAGTAGCCAAAGGCGGCAAAAAAGGCCAGCAGCAGGCAGACAACCGCCCCCACCTCCCGCCGGATGGGCTTTGGCTGGGGAGCCGTGCTTCTGGAGCGGCTGCCGCCGCTCTTCTTGGCGGCGGAACTACCGGAGCCGCTTCGCTTTCCGCCGGAGGAGGCCGTTCTCTTCCCCCCTGTCGTCTTCTTTCGTGTGGTCGCCATGGAACCATCCTTTCCGGAATACGGCGGCCGATACCGCCGGGATCAATCTTATGTACTTAGACCAGGAAGCTGGCCACCAGGGCGATGATGCCCACCGCCCAGCAGTAGTAGGCAAAGGCACCGAATTTTCCCTTGTTGGCCAGCAGGTTGACCAGCCGGATGGCGAAATAGCCCACCACACCGGCCACCACCATACCCACAATGTACATGGGGAGCCTGGACATGTCCGCTCCGCCGGCTTTGACGGCGTCGGCGATCTCCAGGATGTTGGCGCCCAGCACCGCAGGGAGGGACAGTAGGAAGGAAAAACGCACGGCAAAGGTGCGGTCAAAGCCGCAGAGCATACCGGCAGAGATGGTGGAGCCGGCCCGGGAGATACCGGGCAGAGTACCCACTGCCTGGGCACAGCCCACCAACAGGGCATCCACAATGGTCGCAGTGCGGGCATTCTTCCTCCCCTTGGCCATCCGGTCGGAGAAGAAGAGCAGGAAACCGGTGGCGATGAGGGCCACCGAGACAAAGGTTACATTGGAGAAGGCGGCGTCTACCGCATCCTTCACCAGCAGCACGGCAAAGAGAGGCAGGGTGCCCACGATGATCATCAGCACCAGCCGCCGGGCCTCTGGGGGCCGGCCCTGGTGGCTTCCCCGCCGGGAGAAGAGGTCGAAAATGCCCAGGAAGAACTCCCGGATCATGTCGATAATGTCACGCCAGTAGTAGACACATACCGAGATCAGGGTGCCGAAGTGGAGCAGGATGGTGAAGAGCATGTCCAACTCCTCCGGATTCTGCTCCGGGGAGAAGAAATACTGGAACAGCGTCAGATGACCGGAGCTTGAGATGGGCAGGAACTCCGCCACGCCCTGCAAGAAACCCATGGCAATGGAAAAGAGATAGTTCAAAGCTTGATCCTCCCGATTTCAGATCTGCCGCCGCCGCGGCGCTTTATCAATGTGGGAACATTATAATATATTAGCACAGGGCAAAAAACATTTCTACCCCTATCCTGAGGGGTAAATACCGTTATTTTGTCGAGTAAGTTCCCTTTCCGACACAGAAAGACCGCCACCCCGCCGCTGTACGGCGAGGTGGCGGATCTATGATCCAAACCAAATCTGATGGGACCTTTACTTGTCCTCCAGGGGGAGGGGGTCGGGCGCTTTTCGGGCCACATCCTTACAGGACTGGAGGAGCTTCTCCAGGGCGGCGTCGTGCTCGGCAAACTCCGAGCGCACCTGCTCCAGAGCCTTGTCCACCCGGCCCAGCTCCCCACTGGCATGGGTGATGGTGGCGTCCACGTCACCACGCAGGCGGCCATAGCCCGCCTGGACCTTGTAGAGGATCTGCTCGGCCTCGGTACGCAGCTTTTTGGCCTTCTCCTCAGCGGCACTCTCAATGGCCCGGGCACGCTGCCGGGCCTCCAGTTCAATGGTGGCGGTGCGGTCCTTCAGGTCATCATAGGCCTTGGCTCCCCCCTCCCACTTGGCACACTGGTCCTTATAGCCATCCAGCTCCTTCCGAAGGGCAGCACAGACCTCCTGCTCCCGAGCCAGTTCCGCTTGGACCTGGCCCAGTTCGGTGCCCTGGTCGGTGCCAGTCTTGCGCAGCTTCTCGGTCTCCTTCCGCAGCGTCTCCACCTGCTGCTCCAGGGCCGTCTTTTCCTGCCGGAGCTTCGCACGTTCCTCCCGCAGCTCCTGAAGCTCCTTCTGGAGGGCAGTTGTTTTTTCACGGCCCTCCCTAACGGTAGCCTCGATATAATTGAGCACATCCTGGCGGTTGAACCCTCCCACCACTGCTGTGCGGAAGGTATGCTCCCCACGCTCCATGTGTGTATCCTCCGTTTCCTGTTCTCCCCGGGCGGCTGCCCCCGGAGCACTTGTATAATTTATTTTATCACAAGATACGCCCCAACTCAACGGGTTCCGACAAATCTCCCCGGTGGGGAATGAATTGACCCTCTTTCTTTTTTATGGTATAATCAATCGATTTGCATAGAGAGAACGAGGAGGAGCGACACCATGTGGGTCTCGGACAAATGGCAGGACTATGAGCTGATCGATTGCGGCAGAGGGGAAAAGCTGGAGCGCTGGGGGGACCGGATCCTGGTCCGTCCCGATCCCCAGGCCATCTGGGACACTCCCAGAGACAACCCCCTGTGGCGGCGACCCGACGCCCGCTACGCCCGCTCCTCCACCGGCGGCGGCCAGTGGGAGAAGAAGGATGTCCCCGAGCAGTGGAAGATCCGCTACCGGGACCTCACCTTCCAGGTCAAGCCCATGAACTTCAAGCACACCGGCCTCTTCCCCGAGCAGGCCGCCAACTGGGACTTCTGCGCCGACCTCATCCGGAAGGCCGGACGGCCCATCTCGGTGCTCAACCTCTTCGCCTACACCGGCGGCGCCTCGGTGGCCTGCGCGGCGGCGGGGGCCTCCGTCTGCCACGTGGACGCCGCCCGGGGCATGGTGTCCTGGGCCCGGGAGAACGCAAAGCTCTCCGGCCTGGCCGACGCCCCCATCCGCTGGATCGTGGACGACTGCGGCAAATTCGTGGAGCGGGAGATCCGCCGGGGCCGCCGGTACGACGCCGTCATCATGGACCCCCCCTCCTACGGCCGGGGTCCCTCCGGTGAGATCTGGAAGCTGGAGGAAAACCTGTGGCCCTTCGTGAACCTGGTGGCTGGGGTCCTCTCCGACGATCCCCTATTCTTCCTCATCAACTCCTACACTACGGGCCTTGCCCCGTCGGTGCTCACCTACATCCTGGAGACGGTGGTCTCCAAGCGCTGGGGCGGGCGCACCCACAGCCAGGAGCTGGGCCTCCCCGTCACCGACACCGGCCTGGTCCTCCCCTGCGGCGCCACCGGCCGCTGGACCAGCCAGGGCTGAGTCCGGTATTTTTCCCGACTGCGAGGTCTTTACCATGAGTGACATCATCGAGACCCGGGCCCTCCGGTTCTCCTATCCCGCCGCCGAGGGCGCCACCCCCGTGGTGCTGGACGGCGTGGACTTAAATATCCGCTCCGGCTCCTTCGTGGCCGTGCTGGGCCACAACGGCTCGGGCAAGTCCACCCTGGCCAAGCACATGAATGCCATCCTCCTCCCCACCGGCGGCACCGTCTACGTGGACGGCATCGACACCGCCGACGAGGACCGGCTGCTGGACATCCGGCGCACGGTGGGCATGGTCTTTCAAAATCCTGATAACCAGATCGTGGCCAACGTGGTGGAGGAGGACGTAGCTTTCGCCCCGGAGAACCTGGGGGTCCCCCCGGAGGAGATCCGGCGGCGGGTGGATGACGCTCTCAAGAACGTGGGCATGTATGAGTTCCGGGAACACGCCCCTCATCTCCTCTCCGGCGGACAGAAGCAGCGGGTGGCCATCGCCGGTGTGCTGGCCATGGCACCCCGGTGCATCGTTCTGGACGAGCCCACCGCCATGCTGGACCCGGTGGGCCGCCGGGAAGTCATGGACACCATCAAAAAGCTCAACCGCACCGCCGGCGTGACGGTGGTCCTCATCACCCACCACATGGACGAGGCCGCCCAGGCCGACCGGCTGGTGGTCATGTCCAAGGGTAAAGTGGTGGCCGACGGCACTCCCAAGGAGGTCTTTTCCCATGTGGAGGCCCTCAAATCGGTGGGGCTCACCGTCCCCGAGACGGTGGAGCTGTGCTGGGCCCTCCGGCGGGACGGCCTGAACCTCCCTCTGGATGCCCTCTCCGACGAGGAGTGCGCCCAGGCCCTCTACGATCTGCTCACGAAATGACAAAAGGAGGCCGCTCATGAACAGCGAGTGGAATCACCCGGTCATCGGGATCTGTATCCTTGTCTTTTTCGTCTCTATGCTCCTGCTCACTCTGTGTGCCCCCCTCCTTGATATGGACCTCTGGCTCGCCTTCCGCGTTCTCTTCAGCTTAATCCTCGCCGCTCTAGGTGGACTCATTGCGGTGCTTTGGATGCGCCTGAGCCGGCTGGAGACCCGGGTCCGCTTCCTTCAGGACCAGCTCTACAGGCTGGAGAAGGACACCGCCACCACTTCCAAAATGTAAGGACTGATCCACCTTTGGACGCCATCATACAAACGGAAAAACTCAGCCACATCTACTCCTCCGGCACCCCCTTCGAGCACGCCGCCCTGGAGGAGGTGGACTTTGCCGCCTACCGTGGGGAGTACCTGGGCATCATCGGCCGGACCGGCTCCGGCAAGTCCACCCTCATCCAGCACCTCAACGGCCTTCTGAAGCCCACCTCGGGCAGGGTCCTCTTTGAGGGGAAGGACATCTGGGAGACCAAGGAGCGTACCCGTCAGACCCGATTCCAGGTGGGGCTTGTATTCCAGTACCCGGAGTACCAGCTCTTCGAGGAGACGGTCTACAAGGACATCGCCTTTGGCCCTAAAAACATGAAGCTGGACGAGGACGAGGTGGACCGCCGGGTCCGGGATGCCGCCTCCTTCGTGGGCCTCCCCGACGCCGTGCTGGAGAAGTCCCCCTTCGAGCTCTCCGGCGGCCAGAAGCGCCGGGTGGCCATCGCCGGCGTCATCGCCATGGAGCCCTCCGTCCTCATCCTGGACGAGCCCACCGCCGGGCTGGACCCGGTGGGCGTGGAGTCCATTCTGGGCAACATCCGGGACTACCATAAAGCCAAAAACGCCACCATCATCCTGGTCTCCCACTCCATGGAGGAGGTGGCCCGCACCGTGGACCGGCTGGTGGTGGTGAGCAAGGGACACATCCCCTTCTCCGGCACCCCCCGGGAGGTCTTTGCCCATGGGGACGAGCTGGAGGCCATGGGCCTGGGTGTCCCCCAGGTCACCCGGGTCTTTCACCGGCTCCGGGCCATGGGGGTGGACATCGACCCCTCAGTCTACACCATCGACCAGGCCCGCTCCGCTGTCCGGGACTATCTGGCACGAAAGGGGGCGGTATAATGGCCCTCAAGGATATCACCCTGGGGCAGTATTTCCCCGGCAATACCGTTATCCACCGGCTGGACCCCCGGACCAAGCTGCTCTTCACCATCCTTTATATTGTGGCCCTCTTCTCCGCCAAGGGCGGAGCGGCCTACGCCGTCCTCTTCCTGACGCTGTGCGCCTGCATCGCCGTCTCCAAAATCCGGCCCAAGACCATCCTCCGGGGCATGCGGCCCATCCTCTTCATCATCATCCTCACCGCCGTGCTCAACATCTTCTACACCCCCGGCGACCCCATCTGGCAGTGGAAGTTCCTCAAGATCACGGTGGAGGGCCTCTGGGCCGCCTTCTTTATGGTGCTGCGCATCTCCTTCCTAATCACCTGCACTTTCATGCTCACCTATACCACCTCCCCCATCATGCTCACCGACGGCCTGGAAAAGCTGCTGGGTCCCCTCAAGAAGGTCCACGTCCCCGTCCATGAGCTGAGCATGATGATGTCCATCGCCCTGCGCTTCATCCCAACCCTCATCGAGGAGACCGACAAGATCATGTCCGCCCAGAAGGCCAGAGGGGCCGACTTTGACACGGGAAACCTCTTCCAGAAGGCCAAGGCCCTGGTGCCCCTGCTGGTGCCCCTCTTCATCTCCGCCTTCCGGCGAGCCGACGAGCTGGCCACCGCCATGGAGTGCCGCTGCTACCACGGCGGCGAGGGCCGCACCCGGCTGCGGCAGCTCCGGTTCCAGGGCTCCGACATCGCCGCCCTCATTCTGGGTGCCGCCCTGGTGGCCGTGGTGCTGATCCTCCGGGCCCTGGGGTTCTAAGACTGACAAGGAGTGCGGCCTTACAGCCGCTGAATCGCCTATGACAAGGAACATCGCCCTCAAGCTCATGTATGTGGGCACCGCCTACCACGGCTGGCAGGTGCAGAAGAACGCCGTCACCGTGGAGGAGACCCTGGAAAAGGCCCTCTCCACTGTGGTGTGCCACCCTGTGAAGTGCACCGGCGCCGGACGCACCGATGCCGGCGTCCACGCCGAGACCTACATCGCCAACTTCCGTACCACCTCCCGCATCCCCTGCGACCGCATTCCCCTGGCGGTGAACACCCGCTTGCCCGACGACATCGTGGTGGTGAAGGCCACCGAGGTACCGGAGGACTTCAACGCCATCGGCTCCTGCATCAAGAAGGAATACACCTATCGCATATATAACTCCCGGCTGGGAAACGCCTTCTACGTAAACCGGGCCTGGTTCTATCCAAAGCACCTGGACGAGGCCGTGATGCAGCGGGCCGCCGACTGCTTCGTGGGCACTCACGACTTCTCCGCCGTACGGGCGGTGGGCACCGATGTTCGTTCCCCCGTCCGCACAGTGTACTACTTTGATATCAGCCGCACCGGCGACCTCATCGAGTGCAGGGTGTGCGCCAATGGCTTCCTCTACAACATGGTGCGGGCCATGGTGGGCACTTGCGTCTACGCCGCCGAAGGCAAATTCGCCCCAGAGGAAGTGAGCGCCATTCTGGAAAGCAAGAACCGCACCGCTGCCGGTCCCACCGTGCCGCCGGGCGGCCTTTACATGACCAAGCTGTGGTACGACGAGGACGTGCTGTGAGCCCTCCTTTGTCCCCACCATCACCAGATCGGGAGCACATAACATGGAAGAACTCAAGCCGGTCCCGCCGGCACCCAAGAAAAAACCGAATCCCATCCTGCGCCTGTTGGCCTTTCTCCTGACCCTGGCTCTTCTGCTGGGGGCGGTAGCCCTGGTGGCCTACCGGGACCGGATCAACCTGGACGCCATCAAACGCTACTTCACCTACCGCTCTCTGGAGCGGAGCGATTCCGGTCAGATCGACGCTTTTCAGTTCGACAGTTCTGGACGGGGCGGCTTCTCCAGTCTGGGAGGCGACCTACTGGTGTGGTCCTCCGCCGGTATACGGCTCTACTCCTCCAGCGGCGTGGAATACCTCAACGACGCCCTTTCCCTTCTCCACCCGGTGGCCGACATCCGGGATGACGCCGCGGTGGTCTATGATGCCGGCGGCACCATTCTGCGGGTCTATGCCGATCGCACCCAAATCTTCTCTCTGGACGCCGAGCAGGGCCATGAGATTCTCTCCGCCCGTATGGGCCCAGGCAGAACCCTGGCGGTGGTCACCCGGGAAACCGGCTATAAGGGGGTTGTCACCCTCTACGGCAGCAACTTTCAGCCCACTATGGCCATCCGGATCTCCACCCGCTATGTCATGGACGCCATTCCCTCTCAGGACGGAAAGACCACTGCTGTTCTCACCGTAGGGCAGTCAAATAACGCTTTTGAGAGCACCCTTGCCCTCTATGACAAAACCGGGGACGAAGCCTTTGCCCAGTGCTCTCTGGGTAACAACGCCATTTTAGATCTGAGCTGCTCTGGGGACATGTTCTGGGCCTTAGGCGAGACCGGCCTGAGCATCGTGAGCACCGATGGAACAACCAACCTGACCTGTGACTACGGCGGCGCCTACCTGAAGGACTACTCCCTGGGTGGGGACGGCTACGCCGCCCTGTTGCTGGGCAAGTACCGGGCAGGCAGCAGCACCACATTGACCACGGTGGACAGCAAGGGTGAGACCATCGCCGCCCTGGACCTGGAGGATCAGATCCTAGACCTGGCCGCCTCCGGACGGTATGTAGCGGTGCTCACCGCCTCCACCCTCACCATCTATACCCGGGACCTCCAGCCCTACGCCCTGCTTGACAACACCATGGGCGCCCGCAATGTGGTCCTGCGCAGCGATGGTACCGCCTATCTTGCCAGTGGCGAGACCGCCCAGCTCTGCATCCCCAACTGATCCCCTTCCCTTTTATCTGACCGAGGTGTAACCATGATGACAACCGCAATTATCTTCGACATCATCCTGCTCATCGTCCTCGCCGCCTTCACCATCCACGGTGCCTCCCGGGGGCTTCTGCTCTCTCTGTGCGGCCTGGTGGCGGTGCTGGTGGCCTTCATCGGCGCCGGTTTCCTGGCAGGCGCCCTCTCCCCCAAAGTGGCCGACTATTTGGAGCCCCGCTTCGCCTCCGCCATCGAGGAGCGCTTGGACCAGGAAATCGCCGGCTCCACTGTCCTCCCCGACCAGGACGAGGACCTCCAGCCTGACAGCATCGCCCTCACCGAGATCCTCAATATCCTGAAGGACATGGGCTTCTACCAGAGCGCCGTGGACGCTGTCAATGACGCCGTGGAACAGGGCATGACCCAAGTGGCCGCCAACGCCGCCGCGGCTGTGGCCGCCTCCATCGCCGGCACTGTAGCCTACATGATTCTCTTCGTAGTCTTCTTTGTCCTCATTCTCATCGCCTGGACCCTCATCAGCCACGGGTTGAACCTGGTTGCCCGTCTGCCCGGCCTTCATTTCCTCAACAAGACCGGCGGCGCCATTCTTGGCCTGGTCAAGGGCTGCGCCATTCTCTTCCTGTGTGCTTGGGTCCTCCGCTATCTGGGCAAGGTCATCCCTGAGGAGACCGTGGAGCAGACCCATCTGCTTAAGTTTTTCATGACCACCAATCCGGTGGCTCTGGTGCTGGGCGGATTGGCCGCCGCCACCGAGACCTCCGTCTAAGGATTCCGAAAAGTTTTTATACGAAATTCATCACTAGTTCATATTTGCGTGATAGATTCGATTTTCCGGGGGATGTATGCAGCGCGACCCATCTCCCGAAAAGGAGTAACGTATGCAGCCTACACTTTGTTCCCGTTGCCATAAAAACGTGGCCGTGATCTTCGTCACCCGTATTGAGGGTGGAGAGACCAAGAATGAGGGTCTCTGCCTCAAGTGCGCCAAGGAGCTGGGGATCAAGCCCGTAGAAGATATGATGCAGAAAATGGGCATCAGCGAGGAGGACCTGGAGGGTCTCACCAACGAGATGATGTCCGCCTTCGGCGGCGCCGAGGGGATGGAAGGTCTGGCTCCCCAGCCCGACGAGGACCAGGAGGATGACGAGGGGCGCACCGCCACCTTCCCATTCCTCAACAAGCTCTTTGGCGGCCAGCCTGCCTCCGAGCCCCCCAGCGGCGAGCAGACCCGCCAGCAGCGGGAGGAGAAATCCTCCGGCAAGGAGCGCCAGCCCAAGCGGAAGTTTTTGGAGAACTACTGTATCTCCCTGACCAACCGCGCCCAGGAGGGCAAGCTGGACCGTATCATCGGCCGTGAGTCCGAGCTGGAGCGGGTGGTGCAGATCCTCAACCGCCGGCAGAAAAACAACCCCTGCCTCATCGGTGAGCCTGGCGTGGGCAAAACCGCCATCGCCGAGGGTCTGGCCCTGCGCATCGCCGAGAAGAACGTGCCCTATAAGCTGCTGG
This sequence comes from Intestinimonas sp. HCP28S3_D6, assembly GCF_052065695.1. Taxonomy (NCBI): domain Bacteria; kingdom Bacillati; phylum Bacillota; class Clostridia; order Eubacteriales; genus Intestinimonas; species Intestinimonas sp. HCP28S3_D6. Next base: position 4,145 of record NZ_JBQHTM010000040.1, on the reverse strand, counting down.
ACAAGGAGGTCTACCTGCTGGACCTCACCTCCCTGGTAGCCGGCACTCAGTTCCGAGGCCAGTTTGAGAGCCGGATGAAGGGCCTGATCGAGGAGATCAAGAAGCTGGGCAATATCATCCTGGTCATTGACGAGGTCCACAACCTGGTGGGTGCCGGCGACGCCGAGGGCTCCATGAGCGCCGCCAACATCCTCAAGCCCGCCCTCTCCCGGGGCGAGATCCAGGTCATCGGCGCCACCACCCTCACCGAATACCGCAAGTACATCGAGAAGGACTCCGCCCTGGAGCGCCGGTTCCAGCCGGTCATGGTGGAGGAGCCCTCGGTGGACGACGCCATCGAGATCATCAAGGGCATCGCCCCCTACTATGAGCAGTACCACCACGTCACCATCTCCCCTGAGATGTGCCGCCTGGCGGTCACCATGTCGGAGCGGTACATCACCGACCGCTTCCTCCCCGACAAGGCCATCGACCTCATCGACGAAGCCTCCTCCGACGTGAACCTCCACAACAAGGCCCTCACCCGGACCATGCAGATCGACAAGGAGCTGGCCGACATCGCCAAGGAGCGGGAGGTCATGCTGGCCGCCGCCAACGACAAGTCCGGCGAGCCCTTTGACCGTCTGCGCCGCCGGGAGCAGACCCTGCTCCAGCAGAAGGAGAAGCTGGAGAGCGCCCCCGCCCAGCCCGAGGACACCGAGCGCCAGGCCAAGCTCACCGAGCTCCGGCAGCAGCTGGAGCAGGTGAACCAGGAGCGCAGCGAGCTGGAGCGTATCAACAGCGAAAAGGCCTACCAGCGTCTGGCCGTCCTCAAGAGCCAGGAGCTCCAGCTCAACCAGGAGAAAGACTCCCTGGCCGACAAGCTCAACCCGCCCCTCACCGTCTCCCACCTGGCCCGGGTCATCGAGCTGTGGACCAAGATCCCCGCCACCCAGATCCAGGAGCAGGAGTTCGAGCGCCTGGCCCACCTGGAGGACCGGCTCAAGAGCCACATCATCGGCCAGGACGAGGCTGTCCACGAGGTGGCCAACGCCATCCGCCGGGGACGGGTGGGCATTGCCTCCAAGCGCAAGCCCGTGTCCTTCATCTTCGTGGGCTCCACTGGCGTGGGCAAGACCGAGCTGGTCAAGCAGCTGGCCCAGGATATGTTCAACTCCCCCGAGTCCCTGATCCGACTGGATATGTCGGAATTCATGGAGAAGTTTGCTGTCAGCCGCATCATTGGCTCTCCCCCGGGCTATGTGGGCTATGACGAGGCCGGACAGCTCACCGAAAAGGTCCGCCGGAAACCTTACTGCGTTATTCTCTTCGACGAGATCGAGAAGGCCCACCCCGACGTGCTCAACATCATGCTCCAGATCCTGGATGACGGCCACATCACCGACGCCCAGGGCCGGAACGTGAACTTCGAGAACGCCATCATTGTCATGACCTCCAACGCCGGCAGCGACAAGGGCGGCGGCTCTGTTGGCTTCGGCCGCACCGACAAGGAGCAGGGTAAGGACAAGGCCATGAAGGCCTTGGGCTCCTTCCTGCGGCCCGAGTTCATCAACCGGGTGGACGAGGTGGTCTATTTCAATCGTCTCAGCGAGGAAAACTTTAAGGAGATCGCCAAGATCATGCTGGGTGAGCTCACCGACAACCTCCGGGACAAGGGCATCACCTTCACCTGGGACGAGAGCGTCCTGGACCACCTGGTCAAGACCTCGTACTCCCTCACCTACGGCGCCCGGAACCTGCGTCGCCAGGTGCAGAAGGACCTGGAGGACCCCATCGCCACCAAGATTATCGAGAGCTATATGGAGTCCATCACCCAGCTCAAAGCCGTGGGCAAGGACGGCAAGATCGAGCTGCTGGCTCTCTAAAAACGGCATCAAAAAGGCCCGCCTTTCGGCGGGCCTTTTGCTGTCTTTGGGTCAGGTCAGGGACACCAGCTGGGTACTGCTTACCTCATTTTGGGTGACGGTCACCATCACCTGGGACACACCCACTGTAAAGGATAAATCACTGACATATCCATCCGTCCCAAGGTCCACCGTGGCCAGTACGGTGCCATCCCAGGTACAGATGTCGCCCCAGAAGGCATAGACTGCCGTGGTCAGGTCATCTCCCTTCCAGATGAGGTGGGTCCCGGCAAGCTCCTTTACAAAGGTCTCGGTCCGTGGATCAAAGACCAGGTAAAGGTTGTTTTTGGGACCGGTGTGGCACTCCAAAAGGATCTGCTCCCCCACCCACTCCATCTGGGTCACGGCAGTGATGGCGGGCGAGCGCTCGGTCAGGTCGTAGGTGTGGCCGTTGCAGGTCAGGGTCAGCCCCTGGAGGGTGATCGCCTCCGGCTTCAGGGCCGTCTCCGGCAGCACTGGGAACCAGCTCAGGGGATCATACAGGGCACCGTCCTGGGCCGCCTCCAGGTGGAGATGGGGACCGGTAGCAGCGCCGGTCTGGCCCACAGAGCCCAAGACGTCGCCCTGAGCCACGACATCCCCTGTCTGGACGGAGACCGTACTCAGACAGCCGTACAGAGTGGTGAGACCGTCCCCGTGGTCCAGAAGGACATAGTTTCCGTCAGTGTCATCCCAGCCGGTCTCCGCCACGGTGCCGCTGCGCACCGCCAGCACCGCCACGCCCTCCGGGGCGGAGATGTCCACCCCGTCGTGGCTGCTCTCCTTCCCAGTAATGGGGTGGACCCGGGTACCGAAGGTCTCTGTGACTTCCTGATACTCCGGCACCGGCCAGACCCAGACAGGCTCGGCGGCATCGGCGTCCACCCATTTGATGATGGCATCCGCCCCATCGGTCAGGACGCCGCGGCGGAGCGCCAGCAGGTCCACCTCCCGCTCCAACTCCTCCCCAACCTCATCGGTGAGGAAGGCCCACAGGGCTAGGCTTTCAAACCGGTCCAACTCGTAGTCGGTGAGAGGGATGGAGTAGGCTCCCTCTCCCCCCTTCCAGCGCCCGGCGGTGCCGTCGTTGTCGATGAGATGGACGCTCATGGTCCCGGCCTCCCCCATCTGATACCGGACGGACACCTGGATACGCCAGTCATCGGCTTTCTCATAGGCCGCAGGAATAGTAAAGGTAAGTTCCTTGTCATTGATAGTCACGCTTTGGGCCAAGGCATCCAGGGCCTCCTGTGCCGTCATGGGCGTCTCGGCCTGGGCAGACTGGACCGTCACCAGAGTGCCCACGGCCACGGCGGTGCACAGGGCCACCGTCACCAGCATCATGCCGGTCTTTTTCTTGAGAAACAGATTCATCAGCCTTCCTTTCATCTGCCGGCCCCCGCTGCTCAGCCGGGTGGCGTACAGGGGAATGCCGGTGCCGCGGGCAGCATACCGCAGGAGGACCTGGCCGTAGTCGTACCGGAAAGCGGTGTCCTGACCGGCCACCACCGCGTCGTCACAGCAGTACTCCAAATTCTGCCCCGCCTGCCGGCACATCCACCACACCAGGGGATTGAACCAGTGGGCGGCATTGACCAGCAGCAGGAGAGACTTGTACCAGAGGTCCCGGCGGCGGACGTGGGCCAGCTCGTGGGAGAGGACCATGGCTGTCTCCTCCTCCCCCAGTTCAGCGGGCAGGAACACCAGAGGCCGGAAGAGCCCCAGGGACAGGGGCGCCACCACATCCGCCGTCCGTAGCACCTCCGGCCCTCCGTGCTCCCCTTTCCAGAGGGACGCCAGGAGGACCTGGTCCTCTGGCTCATCCCAGCTCCCGGCGCGCAGCCGCCTCCGGGCCAGTAGGTAGCCGGTCCCGTGCCACAACAGCAGGCCCAGGGCTCCCGCCAGCCAGACCCCGGCCAGGAGCTGCTCCAGAGTGGGCAGGGCGGGATGTACCTGTTCCGGTATCGCCTCTTCCGTCCCGATCACAACGGGAGCGGACACCGGCTCCGCCGGCGCAATCCACACCTGGGACACCTCCGGCACCGTGATGGTGACGGCGGGCTCCGGCAGGGACCAATCCACCGGCAGCAGGAGCCACACCGCCAGAGCTAGCCACAGAATATAGCAGGTCTTTGCGGTATACCGCTTCTGGGGAACCTCTGAATAAAAGCCTTTATCCTGTTTCTACTCAATGTATTAGCCGCCATTTGCGCTTGGTTAAGGTGATTTCAGTGCAAAATAGCCATTATTTATCTGCTTTTC